>NZ_JAMOKY010000048.1:0-24434 GCF_024499815.1 Stenotrophomonas testudinis
TACGGGCCACCCGCTTTATATAAAAAAATATTTTTTGGTGGGGAGGTTATTTTTTTTTTAAGACCGGGGGGGGGGGGGGGGGGGGGGCGGGGGGGGGGGCCGCCGGGGGGGGTTCGGCCGCACGGCGCTCGCGGCGCGACGGCTTCTGCGCCAGCAGGTTGCTTTCGCCCGGCTGCAGCGCGCGCACTTCCACGTTGCCGGTGCCGCGCTGGGTGATGCCCAGGCGCACGGCGGCGGCGTAGCTGAGGTCGACCACGCGGCCATCGTGGAACGGGCCACGATCGTTGACGCGCACGATCACCGATTCGCCGTTGTCCAGGTTGGTCACGCGGGCGAAGCTGGGCAGCGGAAGCGTCTTGTGCGCGGCGGTGAACTGGTACATGTCGTAGACCTCGCGGTTGGAGGTCAGGCGGCCGTGGAACTTGGCGCCGTAGTACGACGCAGTGCCGCGCTCGACATAGTCATGGGTGTCGTCGAGCACCTTGTACGACTTGCCCAGCACCACGTATGGCGATTTGTTGCCGATGACCGAGCGCTCGATCGCGGTCACTTCCGGCTCGGGAATGCAGGCCACGTTCGGCACGTAGCTGGGCGTGGTGTCCTTCACCCCCGGCTTGTACAGCCCGCCGGCGGTGTAGTTGCCGCGCGTGCTGAGGTCCTCGGTGGCGGCCGCGTACGGCGAACCGTCCGGGCAGTGCGCCGGGCGCCCGCCCTTGCCCTGCACCACCGTGCTGGGCACCTTGCCGCCATGGCCGGCACTGGGTTTGTTCGGTGCGCTGCTGCAGGCCGCCAGCGCCAGCACGACGATTCCGGGGACCAGCCATCTGATGTTCATGCCGGGGGCAGCTCCTGTCCGGCAATGGCCTGCGACAACTGGAACACGGCCATCGCGTACATCTTGGAGAGGTTGTAGCGGGTGATCGCGTAGTAGTTCTGGAAGCCCAGCCAGTACTGCTTGCCGGTGCTGCCTTCAAGCGTGATCGGCGTGGCGGTGGCACCCGGCTGCACCGGCGCGCTGGGCTGGTAGCCGCGCTGGGCCAGGTCGGCCAGCGACCAGGTGGGCATCCACTCGGTCGGGTTGAATTCCTCGCGCCCCGGCGCCAGCGTGGCCGGCACCGCCACCTGACCGCCGCGCACCCAGCCGCCCTTCTTCACGAAGTAGTTGGCGATGGACGAGAACACGTCGTCGTAGCTGGTGAACAGATCGCGGCGACCATCGCCATTGCCGTCGACGGCGTAATCCAGATAGCTGGAGGGCATGAACTGGCCCATGCCCATCGCACCGGCATAGCTGCCCTTGAGCGTGGTGATGTCCAGCCTCTCTTCCCGGCCCAGCTCGAACAGCTTGGCCAGTTCATCGCGGAAGAACAGCTCGCGGCGCACTTCGCGTTCCAGCTTGGCCGGGTCGCCGCTGCGCGGGTAATAGAAGGCCAGCGTGTACAGCGCATCGAGCACGCGGTGGCTGCCGGCGTTCTTTCCGTAACTGGTTTCCACGCCGATGATGGCCACGATCACTTCTGCGGGCACGCCGGTGCGCTGCTGCACGCGGTCCAGTTCGGCGCGGTGTTCGGCCAGGAAGGCGCGGCCGCCATCGATGCGCGCCTTGCTGATGAACATCGGCCGGTATTCGTTCCACGGCTTGACCCGCTCGGCCGGCCGCGACATGGCCGCGATGATCGGCTGGCGCACCTGCGCCTGGTCGAGCACGCGGGCGATCTCGGCCGGCGCCAGGCCATAACGCTTGGCGGTGTCGGCGATGAAGTTGGCGCGGGCGGTCTCGAACGGCACCGGGGTCAGGTCAACCGGTGGCGCAGTGGCTGCGGTCGCTTCCGGGGCAGCTTCGGCCGGGCCCTGCTGGGGCTTGCCGGCCGGATGGCGCGGCGTGCTGCTGGCCTGGGGTGAAGTCGGGGGGGACGTCGGCTGGGTCGCGCAGGCGACCAGACCGAGGGTGAGCAAGCAGGCCAGGGAGCGTCGAATCATCGTCGCAGGTTAGCAGGTCATGGATGAATTAAAACCCCTAACACCATGAATCACAACGATTTGCCCGCGTTCAGCGGGAAATGTGAAGACGTCGTGATCACCCTGCCCCATTCAGGCAGAGGTTGCCGGTTGCGCCCCCATCCCCGCAGGCGCAACCGGCGACCGGATCCTGTCGATACCTGCGCGGCTGTCGCTCCCCAGTGACAGTGCCCCGCGCTCCCTGTATCCGTTGGACCAGTACTGCTTTCCCGCCCGACGACCCCTCCCGCTGCATCTACAGACGGCGCGCCGTGCCGAACGGGCCGCCATTGTGCAGGCCGATTGCGACAAGTCCATTGATCCGGATCAACGCTGCGTCAAAGTGTGAATTGTTCCGCACTTTTTATGGAACTTCGTCGGCGGGGAAGTCGCTCTCGTAGAGTCGAGCCATGCTCGACTGCATTTCGCCGGAAGCCGTCGAGCATGGCTCGACGCTAAAGAGGTCAAAACCCGCCGGGCATGGCCCGGCGCTACCCGTTCACCGGTCGGTGCACGCGCACTGCCATCACCAGGCCGATCCCCGCCAGCAGCGAAACGGCCGAGGTGCCGCCGTAGCTGACCAGCGGCATCGGGATGCCCACCACCGGCAGCAGGCCGGAAATCATTCCGCCGTTCACCAGAACATAGACAAAGAACGCCAGCCCCAGGCTGCCGGCCAGCAACCGCGCATGCGTGTCGCGCGCGTGCACGGCAATCCACAGGCAGCGCCCGACCACGAACAGGTACAGCGCGAACATCGTCGCCACGCCGATCCAGCCGAACTCTTCGCTCAGCACTGAGAACGCGAAATCGGTGGTGTACTCGGGCAGGAAATCCAAGGTGGCCTGCGTGCCGTTGCCCCAGCCGCGGCCTTCCCATCCGCCCGAACCAATGGCGATGCGTGACTGCAGGATGTTCCAGCCGGTGCCGAGCGGATCCGCGGCGGGGTCGAGGAAGGTCAGTACGCGATCCTTCTGGTACTGCCGCAGCAGACCGAACCAGGCCATCGGCGCGGCCATCGCCACACTGGCCAGCCCGGCCACCACCCAGCCCCAGTGCAGGCCGGCCAGCAGCAGCGCGAACACGCCGCTGGCTGTCACCAGGGTGGCCGTGCCCAGGTTGGGCTGCAGCAGGATCAGCACCGCGGGGACGCCGATCAGCGCCGCGGCAGTCAGCACCGCGCGTGGCGATGGCGGCAGCGGCTGGCGGTGCAGGTACCAGGCCATCATCAGCGGCAGGCTGAGTTTGAGCAGCTCGGACGGTTGCAGGTAGAACACGCCCAGGTTGAGCCAGCGTTGGCCGTACTTGCCGGTCCCGATCACGTACACCGCCATCAACGGCAGCATCGACAGCACATACAGGGCCGGGGTCCACGCGCGCAGGCGCAGCAGCGACACCCGCGACAGCAGCCACATCGCCACCAGGCCACCGGCAAAGCGCGCGGCCTGCCCGGTGACCGGACCCGACACGCTGTGCAGCACGGCCAGGCCGGCTGCCATCAGCAGCAGCAACCCAAGCAGCAGCGGCAGATCGATCGTACGCACCGCCTCGCGGCAGATGCCGAATAGACGTTTCCATTCCACCCGGGCAGGGTAGCGAGCGGCGCTTGCGTGAAGCTTTCCGATGCCACCCGGCCCATAGCCGGCTAAGCATCTTCTGTAGAGCCGAGCCCATGCTCGGCTGCGTTTCGCGAAGAGCAGCCGGGCATGGGCTCGGCTCTATAAAAGCGGCGGAGCCGATATCAGCCGTAGCCGCCGTGCACCGGGTTGTGGCTGCGAACGGCCATCACCAGGCCGAAGCCGGCCAGCAGCGAAACGGCCGAGGTACCGCCGTAGCTGATCAGCGGCATCGGCACGCCCACCACCGGCAGCAGGCCGGAAATCATCCCGCCGTTCACCAGCACGTAGACGAAGAACGCCAGGCCGGTGGCGCCGGCCAGCAGGCGCGAGTACGAATCGCGCGACTGGCTGGCGATCCACAGGCAGCGCCCGATCACCACCAGGTACAGGGTCAGCACCAGGGCCACGCCCAACCAGCCGAATTCCTCGCTCAGCACCGAGAACGCGAAGTCGGTGGTCTGTTCGGGAATGAAGTTCAGGTGCGACTGCGAGCCTTCGCCCCAGCCCTTGCCATCGAAGCCGCCCGAACCGATCGCGATCTTCGACTGGATGATGTTCCAGCCCGCGCCAAGCGCGTCCATCTCCGGATCGAGGAACATCATGATGCGGTCCTTCTGGTACGGCCGCAGCAGCCAGAACCAGGCCAGCGGCGCGACCGCGGCCACGCCGCCCACGCCCAGGCCCACCCACCACCACGGCAGGCCGGCCAGCAGCAGCACGAACACGCCACTGGCGGCGATCAGCACGCCGGTACCGAAGTCCGGCTGCAGCATCACCAGGCCGGTCGGCACGCCGATGATGACCATCGCCACCAGCACGGTATTGAAGCGCGGCGGCAGCGGCATGCGGTGCAGGTACCAGGCCACCATCATCGGCAGGCTGACCTTCAGCAGCTCGGCCGGCTGCAGGTAGAAGAACTTCAGGTCCAGCCACTGCCGGCCGTACTTGCCGGTGCCCAGCACGAACACTGCCAGCAGCGGGATCATCGAGATCGCGTAGATCATCGGCGTGGCCGAGCGGATGCGCAGGATCGACACGCGCGAGATGGCCCACAGGGCGGCCAGGCCGACCACGAAACGCGCGCCCTGCGCCATCACGAGGCTGTCGCCGCCGGCACTCTTCAGCGTGGCCAGGCCGATCAGCATCAACGCGCCGAGGGCCAGGCACAGCACCCAGTCCAGGGTGCTGAAGAAGCGGCGCAGCATGTCGCCGGCCCAGCGCAGGAAGTCACTCATCGTGCAGGCTCCGCGGGGGTCGAACGTGGGCTGGCGGGCAACGCGGCGGCAGATGCGGCAGGCGCGCCCGGGGCCGGGGCGGGCGCCGGTTCCGAGGCGGGCATGCCGACCAGCACCGGGTGTTCGCCCAGCTGCGCGGCGGCGGTGTCGCCGGCCGGACGCGCGTTGGCATCTTCATTGTCGAACGCGGTCACGCCGATGACGGTGGTGCCGCGCTCGGCGTCCAGCGGCTGCATGCCCTCGGGCATCTTGCCCAGCAGGTAGGCGTCGAACACCTTGCGCGCGATCGGCGCGGCGGCCGAACCACCGTAGCCACCGCCTTCGACGGCGATGGCCAGGGCGATGACCGGCTGCTCGACCGGCGCGAAACCGACGAACAGCGCGCGGTGGCGCAGGTGCATCGGCAGGCTCTTCGGGTTCACTGCGGCCGTGCCCTTGCGGCTGACCACCTGCGCGGTACCGGTCTTGCCCGCCATGACGTACGGCGCGCCCACGGCCATGCGCGCGGCGCTGCCGCCGGGCTGCATCGTGGCCATCATGCCTTCGCGCACGGCCTGTACATTGTTCGGGTTGGGACTGACCGGCTTGCTCGGGCCCTGCTCGGTGGCGACCCAGTCGTGGTCGAAACCGGCGCGCTGCTGGATGACCAGGTGCGGGGTGCGCAGCTGGCCATTGGCCAGCGCACTGACGCCGCGCGCCAGCTGCAGCGGGGTGACCTTCCAGTCGCCCTGGCCAATGCTGATGTTGACGGTGTCGCCGGGGTACCAGGCTTCCTTGCGGCTTTTGCGCTTGTAGGCCGGCGACGGCAGGATGCCGCCGATCTCGCCGGTCAGGTCGATGCCGGTCGGCTGGCCGAAGCCGTAGTACTCCATGTAATGGTCGAAGCGCTCGATGCCCAGGTCCAGCGCCAGCTTGTAGTAGTAGGTGTTGACCGACTGCGCGATGGATTTGCGCAGGTCCGTCCAGCCATGGCCGCCGCGGTGCGAATCGCCCCAGCCGCGCGACGTCCCCGGCAGGTAGAACATGCCGGTGGACAGCACCTTGTCTTCGGGCCTGCGCACACCGGAATCGAGGCCAGCCAGGCCGATCAGTGGCTTCAGGGTGGAACCGGGGGCGACGCCACCCAGTACCAGGCGGTTGAACTGCGGCCGCGACGGGTTGTCGTTCAGCGCCTTGAAATCGGCATGCGAGATGCCGTTGACGAACAGGTTGGGGTCGTACGACGGCAGGCTGACCATCGCCAGCACTTCACCGGTGCGCGGGTCCATCGCCACGGCCGAACCTTCCTGGTCACCGAAGGCGGCAACCAGCGCACGCTGCAGGTCGGCATCGATGGACAGGCGCAGGTCGGCGCCGGACTGCGCAGCCACCCGGCCGATGGTGCGGATGGCACGGCCCTGCACGTTGGTCTCGACCTGCTCGTAGCCGACCTTGCCGCGCAGCTGCTGCTCGTAATAGCGCTCCAGGCCCGACTTGCCGATGTGGGTCAGCGCGGCGTTGCCTTCGCCGAGGATTTCCAGGTCCTTCTCGTCCACGCGGCCGACGTAGCCGATGATGTGCGCGAACAGGTCGCCATAGGGATAGCGGCGGGTCAGGTAGGGTTCCAGCTCCACGCCCGGAAAGCGCCAACGGTCCACGGCGAAGCGCGCCATTTCCTCATCGGTCATGCGCAGCTTGAGGGTGACCGGCAGGAACTTGCGGCGCGCCTTGCGCGACTTGTTGAACGCTTCCAGCTCTTCAGGACTGATGCTGATGATCTTCGCCAGCCCGTCCAGGGTGGCGTCCATGTCGTTGACCTTGTCCGGGGTCACGTCCAGGCGGAAGGCCGGCACGTTCTCGGCCAGCAGGCGGCCATTGCGGTCGTAGATCATGCCGCGCCCGGGCACGACCGGCCGCGGCTTGATGCGGTTGGCCTCCGAGCGCGTGGCGTAGATGTCGTGGTCCAGCACCTGCAGCTTGAAGTACCAGCCGCCCAGGCCCAGCAGGCAGACCAGCACGCCGAGGAAGCCCAGCGCCGCGCGGCGGCGGAACTGTTCGGCTTCGGCGTGCGGGTTCTTGACCTGGCGACGCGGGATCATGGCTCAGCGCCCGCGCTTGCCGAAACGCACGGCGTCGAGCAGCACGAACACCAGCGGCCACAGGCCCATGCCCAGCAGCGGCGCCCACCAGTACGACCACGGCAAGGTCGGCTCACCCACCAGGATGTGCACCAGCGCGCTGACGATGCGGTCATTGAACAGCAGGCCGCCGATGGCCAGCATCTGCTGCGACATCGGGAAGAAGCGGATGCGGGCGCGGAAGCGCTGCAGGATGAAGGCCAGCATGACCAGGCGCATGGCCTGTTCGCCCAGCACGCCGCCATACAGCAGGTCGGCGATGACGCCGCTGGTGAAGGCGATGCCCAGGCCCACGCGCTCGGGGGCCTCGATGACCCAGTACGCCAGCACCAGCGCCAGCCAATAGGGGCGCAGCGGCTGCAGCAGTGCGGGCAGCGGCAGCAGGCCCAGCAGCAGGGCCACGACCAGGCTGGCCGGCAGCACCCAGGGGTTGTCGCGCAGGCGGCTCATCGTGCGGGCTCCTGCGGGGTGGATTGGGCGGATTGGGCGGGTTTCGGTTGCCGGCCAGCGGCCGGCACTACCCGGGCCGACCCAGCGTCGGGTGGAGAGCCCCCTTCTTGTTGAAGGGGGTGCGCCGACGGCGCGGGGTTAAGGGAAGATGCGGGGGCAACCGCCCTCGCCGCAGGCGAGGACGGTTGCCGGCCAGCGGCCGGCACTACCGGGGCCGACCCAGCGTCGGGGGCCGTGGCCGACGCAGTGCCGGCGGGCAGCGCGTCGGCCTCGGCCGGGCCACCGGCTGCGCCGGCTTTGAGGCTCTGGCGCAGCTCCGGCGGGATCCGGATCGCCGCGCCCGGGCGCAGCAGCAGCACGTCGCGGCCGCGGTCGAGCTGGGCGGCAGGCTTCATTTCACCCACCAGGAAGGCGTGGGTGTCGTCGGGGCGCAGCGCGGTGATGGTGCCGACCGGGAAGCCCGGCGGGAACCGCCCGCCCAGGCCGGAGGTGACGATCTCATCGCCCACTTCCACGCCCGCGCTCAACGGAATGTCGCGCAGCTGCAGGGTGTCGCCGCGGCCGTAGACGATCAGGCGCACGCCGTTGCGGGCCACGGTCACCGGCACGGCATGGTCCGGGTCGGTCAGCAGCAGCACGGTGGAGGTACCACCGGTGGTGCTGATCACCTGCCCCATCAGGCCACCGGCGTCGATCACCGCCTGCCCCACGTGTACGCCATCGCGGCTGCCGGCATCGAGCACCAGGCGCTGCTTGACCGGGTCCAGGTCGATATCGAGGATCGGCGCCAGCTGCACGTCCAGGCCACTGCGCTCGGCCACGTTCAGCAGCTCGCGCAGCTGGGCGTTGTCCAGCGCAGCGGTCTGCAGGCGGGTCAGGCGCGCATTGGCCAGCAGCAGCTGGTTACGCAGTTCGCGGGTCTCGGCCACCAGCTGGCCATGGCTGGCCGCGTTGTCGCGCACCTGGTTGCTGAGCTTGCCGGGCAGGCCGGCCAGCGCCCACACCGGCTGCACCAGCGTGTCGGCCTGGGCGCGCACGCGCGCCAGCCAACCAGCCTGGTCGTCCAGCACGATCAGGATGATGGCCATGGCCAGGTAGGCGAGCAGTCGCAGCGGACTGGCGGCGTCACCGGATCGGGAGGCTACGGGAGGACCGGCGTAAGGCGGCACGGCAACAGTTCAACCAGCAAAGGGCGAAGGGGAAACACGGCGGCGCCCCACCGGTGCTGGCCCGCAGCAGCGGGCCACACCCCGGAAGGGCGCTGCAGGAACGATCAGGCGGCAGGCCTCAGTCCGGCGCAAAGAACTCGTTGCCGTGCATGTCGACCAGTTCCAGCGCACGACCGCCACCGCGGGCCACGCAGGTCAGCGGATCGTCGGCCACCTGCACGTGCAGGCCGGTTTCTTCGGAGATCAGGCGGTCCAGGTCGCGCAGCAGGGCGCCACCACCGGTCAGCACGATGCCGCGCTCGGCGACGTCGGCACACAGTTCCGGCGGGGTCTGCTCGAGGGCCAGCTTGACCGCGCTGACGATGCCCGACAGCGGCTCGTGCAGGGCCTCCAGCACTTCGTTGGAGCTGATCTTGATCATCTTCGGCACACCCTCGGCGAGGTTGCGACCGGAGATTTCCATCTCGATGACCTCGGCCTGCGGGTAGGCGCAGCCCAGCTCGACCTTGATGCGCTCGGCGGTGGCTTCACCGATCAGCATGCCGTGGTTGCGGCGCACGTAGTTGGTGATCGACTCGTCGAAGCGGTCGCCACCGATGCGCACCGAGGCCGAATAGACGATGCCGTTCAGCGAGATCACCGCCACTTCGGTGGTGCCGCCACCGATGTCGATGACCATCGAGCCGCGCGCTTCGGTGACCGGCATGCCGGCGCCGATCGCCGCGGCCATGGGCTCTTCGATCAGGAACACGTCGCGGGCACCGGCTTCCTCGGCCGATTCACGGATGGCGCGGCGCTCGACCTGGGTCGAACCGGCCGGCACGCAGACCAGCACGCGCGGGCTCGGGCGCAGCACGCGGGACTTGTGCACCTTCTTGATGAAGTGCTTGAGCATCGCCTCGGTGTAGGTGAAGTCGGCGATGACGCCGTCCTTCATCGGGCGGATGGTGGTGATGTGGCCCGGGGTACGGCCCAGCATCTGCTTGGCTTCGGCGCCTACGGCTGCCACCGAGCGGGTGCCACCGATGGCACGGTCCTGGCGCACGGCCACGACCGAGGGCTCGTTCAGAACGATACCCTGGCCACGCACGTAAATAAGGGTGTTGGCCGTGCCCAGGTCGATGGACAGGTCGTTGGAGAACATGCCACGGAGTTTCTTGAACATCTGAGGAAGGAGTCCTGAGGGGTGTCGTGCCCGCCGCGGGATGGCGAAAAAATGGGCAGAATTCGAGGCCGACAAGCCTAGCAACCCGCTCCCCGGCGAGCAAGGAAAAAACTAGCTGAACCCGCGACTTGGCTGGGTTTCGGCCTGATCGGGCATCACCCGGTTCTGGCCCTGAGCGGCACCAGCAGGTAACCTTTGCGCCGTCGGGCGCCCAAGGGCGCCATTTGCTTGCTGGCCGATGCCGGCTGGCCACCTCCAAAATTCACCGCATAGGCTTACATCGATGTCCGCTCTGATCTGTGGTTCTCTTGCCTTCGACACCATCATGGTGTTCCCGGACCAGTTCAAGAATCACATCCTCCCGGACAAGGTGCACATCCTGAACGTGTCCTTCCTGGTCCCGCGCATGCGCCGCGAACTGGGCGGCTGCGCCGGCAACATCGCCTACAACCTGAAGCTGCTGGGCGGCAGCCCGATCCCGATGGGCACCGTCGGCCAGGACTTCGCTCCGTACCGTGAGCACTTCGAGCGCATGGACATCGACCTGAGCCAGGTCCGCGTGCTGGAAGACATGTTCACCCCGCAGTGCTTCATCACCACCGACCACGACAACAACCAGATCACCGCGTTCCATCCGGGCGCGATGATGCGTTCGCACGAGAACCACGTGAAGGACGTGCCGGGCGTCACCTTCGGCATCGTCGCGCCGGACGGCCGTGACGGCATGATCCAGAACGCAGCCGAGTTCCTGGAATGCGGCATCCCCTTCATCTTCGACCCGGGCCAGGCGCTGCCGCTGTTCAACGGTCCGGAGCTGCGCGATTTCATCGAGCAGGCCGATTACGTGGTGGTCAACGACTACGAGTCGAACCTGCTGCAGGAACGCACCGGCTGGGACGAGAAGCAGATCGTGAGCCGGGTGAAGGCCTACATCACCACCCGTGGCCCGAAGGGCGCGGTCATCCACACCCCGGAAAAGAGCTACGACATTCCGCCGGCGCATGAGCGCCGCGTGGTCGATCCGACCGGTTGTGGCGACGCCTTCCGCGCCGGCCTGATCTACGGCATCGAGAAGGGCTACGACTGGCTGACCATCGGCCGCATGGCCAACCTGATGGGCGCGCTGAAGGTCGAGCACCCGGGCACGCAGAACCAGCGCTTCACGTTTGAAGAGTTCCACGACCAGTTCAAGCAGCAGTTCGGTTACGCGCTGGGCGCGTAAGCCGAACTGCCCGCGCATTCCACCTTATCCCCGCGCCTTCGGCGCGCCCCCTTGAACAACAAGGGGGCTCTCCACCCGACGCGTTATCTGGAACTGCCCTGGCAGGTGTCGACCTTGGTCGACACTGCCCGCCGGGCATGGCCCGGCGCTACCGGAACCTCCGGTCGACTCGTTGCCTGCTCTCTGTAGAGCCGATCCCATGCTCGGCTTTCGCGCCCCGCGCGACCTGACTGCAGAGCAGCCGAGCACGGGCTCGGCTCTAAACGGTCATGCGGCCTGCCAGGCGGCCAACAACGCGCGGCAATCGGCGAAATGCCAATCCGCGCGGCCCGGCCACGGGTTGTCGGGCAGGTTGACCAGCACGGTGCGCGCGCCGGCGGCGCGGCCGCAGTCCAGGTCGTAGGCGTGGTCGCCCACCATCACCGCCGCGTCGGCACCGATGCCCCAGCGCCGCAGATGCTGCTGCACGCCGTCGGGTGACGGCTTCGGCACCGCTTCATCGCGGCCGATGATGCCGCCATCGTCAAACAGATCCCCTACCCCGATCGCGTCCAGCGTCAGCTTGGCCAGCGCATGGTCGTTGCGGGTCAGGATGCCCAGCTGGCAACCGGCTGCGGCCAGCGCGCGCAGCAGTTCGACCGCGCCGGGCGCCGGCAGCGCGCCTTCGGCCAGCTCACGCTCGTGGGCCAGCAGCCAGGCGTGCTTCCGCGCCGCCTCCGCACCCGGCAGGCCCGCCAGGTGCACGAGGATGTCCGCGCTGGGCGGGATGCCCAGCTCGCGCTTGATGCGCTCGAAATCATGCATGGCCACGGTCAGCGTGCCATCCATGTCGAACACCCAGTGGCGCACGGCCGACAGTGCCGGCGCGACCACGGCGGTGGCCGTCACTTCCACCACTGCGGCATGCGGCTGGTGTCCACGCCGCCGGTCTCGAACACGGCCGTGCGGGTGCCACCGGCCTTCACCGGGAACTCGATGCTGATCGACTTGCCCTTCTGCGCCAGCTTCCACAGCGCCTTCTGGTCGGTGATGAACATGGCGATGGCCTCATCGGTCTTCGGCCGCCAGGCCGCCATCGAGATCGGCTTGCCATCGTCCACGGCCACCTTCACCGTGCACTGCGGGCAGCGGAAATCACCGGCCTGCAGCACCAGGTAGGCGTGGCGCTTCCATTCGGGATGATCGCGGAACACCAGCTGCACCGGCTTGGCGCCGCTGCCGTCCACATCCACCCGTTCCTTGCTGTAGATGGTGGCCGAGACCTGCTTGCCCTTGCTGCCGACCGGAATCTCGTTGTACTGCCACAACGCCTGCATGCGGCGCAGGTCGCGCGCGGCATCGCCCTTGGCCTTCACTTCATCGAAGCCGGCGGCGATGCGCTCGGCGGCGGCGGTGTCCTTGTACTGGTCCAGCAGCGAACCACCATGGATGCGCGCGCGTTCCCAGTCCTGCGCGGCCACGGCCGCGTCGTACTGCTTGGCGACGTCCTCGGCCTTGGCTTCCTTCTGCGCCTGGGCGGCGGCAGCGGCGGCTTCCTGCGCCTTGCGCTCTTCCTCGGGGTTGCTGCAGGCGGCCAGGGCCAGGGCGCAGGCGGTGATCAGGATCAGACGTTTCATGCGGAAGTCCTTTGCGGGTGCCTTTCTGTAGAGTCGAGCCATGCTCGACTGGCCGTCCAACAGCAGTCGAGCATGGCTCGACTCTACAAAAAAAGCGCCGGGGGATGCCCGGCGCGTTTTTCTTACTTGGCTTCAGCCTTGGTCAGCAGATCCTGCACCGAGGCGGTGGTGATCGGGTGGTAGCCCGGCTTGGCCTTCTCGAAGGCCGCCTTGGCCAGCTCCAGACCCTTCGGGGTCTTCACCAGTTCGGCGTAGATCGGCATGATCAGCTTGCGACGGCCGACGCGCTCGATGAACGCCGCAGCCGCGTCATTGGCCTGCTCGTAGCCGCTGCGGATGGCCAGCGGGTACCAGCGCATGGCGATTTCGCCATTGGCGGTGCCGGTGAAGTGGTAGGCCTTGTCCAGCTCGGCCAGCTTGTCCAGCGGCAGGGTGGTGCCCAGGCCGTCGATGAAGCGGACCCATTCCTGGGTGCCCCACTCGGCGGTGACCTGGTTGGCCGGCAGACTGCCCGCCCCGGAGAACGCGATGCGCGCGGCATCGACGCTGCTGAAGTTGCGCGACTGTGCCTTGGTAGCGAACGACGGGATGCCCGGCTCGTCCAGCCATGCCTTCAGCTCGGCCTCGCTTACCGCCGAGGGGTTCTTCGGCAGCAGGTTCTTCTTCAGGTAGTCGACGAACTGGTCGGTGTTGGCGCTCTGGAAGGCATGGTCATCGAACCAGCCACGCAGGAACGGATCGAAGGTCTCGCGGCCGAAGCGCTGTTCCAGGAACTCCAGGAACCACGAACCCTTGACGTAGGCGACCTGGCTCAGGGCCTCGTCGGGGTCACGCTCGTTCAGCGGCGGCAGGGCCAGGGCCTGGTCGGCCGGGCTCATGTCCTTCACTTCGGCCAACAGGTCGGTCTGGTCGATCTGCTTCTCCATCTCGGCCATCTCCTTGCCGTACAGGGCTTCGGTGATGCGGCCCTGGACGTAGGTGGTGAAGCCCTCATTGAGCCAGATGTCCTTCCAGCTGGCGTTGGTCACCAGGTTGCCCGACCAGCTGTGCGCCAGTTCGTGGGCGACCAGCGAGACCAGCGACTTGTCGCCGACGATCACGGTTGGGGTGGCGAAGGTCAGGCGCGGGTTTTCCATGCCGCCGAACGGGAACGACGGCGGCAGCACCAGCATGTCGTAGCGGCCCCAGCGGTATTCGCCGTACAGCTTTTCGGCGGCACCGATCATCTTCTCGGTGTCTTCGAATTCCTTGGCGGCCTTGTTGACCATGGTCGGCTCGGCCCAGACGCCGGAGCGGCCGGAAATCGGCTCGAACACCAGGTCACCGGCAGCGATGGCCAGCAGGTAGGACGGGATCGGCTGCGGCATCTTGAAGGTGTAGTCACCGTCACGCGCGGCCTTCGGATCGTTGTCGGCGCTCATCAGCACCATCACGTCCGGGCGCGAGGTCACGTGCGCGCTGTAGGTGAAGCGCACGCTCGGGGTGTCCTGCAGCGGCACCCAGGAACGGGCGTGGATGGCCTGCGACTGGCTGAACATGAAGGGCAGCTTCTTGCCCTCGGTCATCGACGGCTCCAGCCACTGCAGGCCCGAGGCGGTCGGTGCGGTGTGGTAGGTCACTTCGACCTTGGCCGGCTGTTCCGGCGCTTCGATGGTCAGCTTGCTGCCGAACACCTTGTCGACCGGGGCCAGGGCGAACTTCAGTTCACTGCGCGCGCCATCGGCGCCGATGGCCTCGACCTTGGAGACGTTCAGCTCACGGGTGTCGAGCACCAGCTGCTGGGCGTCCTTCTGCTTCCATTCAAGGGTGTAGGTGGCGGTGCCGCCGATCTGCTTCTGGTCGAAGTCCAGCTTCAGATCCAGCGCGATGTCCTTGATGACGACCTTGTCCGGCTCGGCGTACGAGCTTTCGTCGTGGCTGCGGTTCTCGGCGTTCACGGGGGCAGCGGGGGCCTTTTCGGCAGTCGGGGCGGCGGCGGGCGCGGCCGCCTCCTGGGAGCAGCCGGCGGCCAGGGCCACGGCCAGCGGAAGGAGCATCAGCGGATTACGCATGAATCGGGACCGTTACGGGGATCAAACCCCAATGGTACCTCTCCCTCGCCCCGGACGCGTTGCGCGATGCGGGGTAAGGCCGGCCGGGGGCCGGCCCTGCGCCATGGGGCGCCCGGCGCGGGCGTGTGCCAACCAAGGTTGGCACCTACCAGAACAGGTAGCGCCGGGCCATGCCCGGCGGCCCCACACGCTTTACAGCTTGTAGCCGGAGTGGATCGAGACGATGCCGCCGGTCAGGTTCTTGTAGTGGCAGCGTTCGAAACCGGCCTGCCCCATCATCGCCTTCAGCTCTTCCTGCGGCGGGTGCTTGCGGATGCTCTCGGCCAAATACTGGTAGCTGTCCGAATCGTTGGCGAACAGCTTGCCCAGCTTCGGCAGGATCCTGAACGAGTGGAAGTCGTAGATCGGCTTGAACCAGTCGGCGGTGACTTCGGAGAACTCCAGCACGCGGGCCTGGCCGCCCACCTTCAGCACGCGGTACATCTCGCGCAGGCCGGCGTCCTTGTCGGTCACGTTGCGCAGGCCGAAGGCGATCGTCACCAGGTCGAAGCTGTTGTCCGGGAATGGCAGGGCTTCGGCATTGCACTGCACGTAGTCCAGGCCGAGCACCAGGCCGCGGTTGGTCAGGCGGTCACGGCCGACCGACAGCATGCCGGCGTTGATGTCGCCCAGCACCACCGAACCTTCGGCGCCCACGCGCTCCTTCAGCAGGGCGGCGATGTCGCCGGTGCCGCCGGCCAGGTCGAGCACGCGGTCACCCGGCTTCACCTGCGCGGTGGCCACGTAATAGCGCTTCCAGGCCCGGTGCACGCCGAGGCTCATCAGGTCGTTCATCAGGTCGTAGTTGCGCGCGACCGAGGTGAACACCTCGCCGACAAGCTTCTGCTTGTCCTTGGCGGCCACGTCGCGGAACCCGAAATGGGTGGTACCGGATTTGTAGGGGGATTCGCTCATGCCGCTGATTATCGCACCGCCGGGGCCGCTGCGGGGTAACCGGGCCTTATCATGGCGGCCCATGACCCACCGGAGCCCCGCATGATCACCACGCCCGACTACCAGGCCCTGCTGCAGACCGCCATCGCCGAAGCCCGACAGGGCCTGGCCGAGGGCGGCGTACCGATCGGCGCGGCGCTGTACCACAACGACGGCCGCCTGCTCGGCTGCGGCCACAACCGCCGCGTGCAGGAAGGCGACCCGTCCGTGCACGGCGAAACCGATGCCTTCCGCAAGGCCGGCCGCCAGCGCCGCTACCAGGACACCATCATGGTCACCACCCTGGCGCCGTGCTGGTACTGCTCGGGCCTGGTGCGCCAGTTCAACATCGGCACTGTGGTGGTGGGCGAGTCGCGCACCTTCCGGGGCGGCATCGACTGGCTGCGCGAAAACGGCGTCAACGTGATCGACCTGGACAGCCAGGAATGCGTGGACCTGCTGGGCGGCTTCATTGCGCAATACCCGGAAATCTGGAACGAAGATATCGGCGAATAAGCGCCGCGTTTTCGTTCTGCGCACAGCTACATGAACGCTTCAGAGCCGGCACAGCCTTGTGCCGGCAGCCTCTGCGCACCTTCGATGTGCAGTGACGCACAGTCAGCTAGATGAGCCGCACACGCGCTGCTAACACCCCCTTCGCACGGAACGCCTACGGTGGAATCACCGGGGCCCCTTAGTCCGGGCGGAGCAACCCGATGAGCGCGCACGCCGTACATCCCCTGTCCGATCCGGCCCTCGCCGACATCCGCGACCGCTTGACGCAGCAGTACGCGCTGAACCGTCGTGGCGCGCCGTTCTGGGCTGCATTCCGGGACATGCCGCAGGAAGTCACCCGCGATCATTCGCGCGACCGCATACGCCTGTGCAACGCGATGGCCGACATGGCCGAAGAACTTGGCGCCGTTGAACACGCACAGCTGATCGATGGCAACACCGGCTGCACACCGCGCTGACGCTGCATGCACCGGCACATACGCACACTGCGATGAACCCCCACTCCCTGCCCCCCCAACCGAACTGGAATGCCATGCACGCTGAAGTCCCCGCCATCCCACCGGTCATCGACGTAGATGCGGAGCTCGATCACTGGCGCCGGCAGCATGCCGACGGTGCCCTGACGCACAACTCGTTCGGCTCCTACGTGCCGTGGATCAAATTCGCCTGTGATTCGCTGATCACCCAGCCGCGCGCCAGCAACGCCGAGCGCGATGAAATGTTCCAGACCCAGTACGCCCTGCAGATCATGCCGCGCCTGACCGAATCGCAGGCCCGCGAGTTCGTCGACCGCTGCTGGCAGCACGTCTACCAGACCAGTCGCGTGCGCCTGCAGGACGCCCCGCGCCTGCGCGCCTGAGTTTCCCCGCGGCTGCACGGCCCGTGCACGGGCGGCTGCCGACCATCGTCGTCACCTGGGTGGAACGACGACGATGAAAGCAAGAACCCTGTTCAATACGATCGCCAAGAAGGCCGCGGCCGCCACCGGCTCGCCGTGGACCTTCCTGGCCGCGGTGGCGATCGTGGTGGTGTGGGGCATCAGCGGCCCCGTGTTCGGCTTCAACGATACCTGGCAGCTGGTGATCAACACCGGCACCACCATCATCACCTTCCTGATGGTGTTCCTGATCCAGCACACTCAGAACTCGGATACGGCAGCGATGCAGATCAAGCTGGACGAGCTGATCCGCGCCACGCCCGAGGCCAACAACGAGCTGCTGGACCTGGAAGAAATGGACGAAGAGCGGCTGGAGGAAATCCGCGCCGAGTACGAGCGCATGGCCCGCGAATCCGGCGATGCGCTTGCCCGGGTACGCTCCTGCCGCGCGGCGCCGCGTGATGATGAGGCGGTTTGACGCCAGGCGGTAGCGCCGGGCCATGCCCGGCGAGCGCGCAGCGCGGCCTGTGACCGACGCCATGAACGCTCAAAGGAAAGCCGCCGGGCATGGCCCGGCGCTACCGGGATTTACCCGCGTTCGTGCCAGCCGCCGCCCAGCACCTTGTACAGGGTGATGCGATTGGTCTGCTGGGCCAGTTCGGTCTGCAGGCGCGTCTGCTGCGCGCTGTAGGCGGTGCGGCGTGCGTCCAGCAGGGTCACGAAGCTGTCCAGGCCAGCGTCATAGCGGGCCTGCGACAGGCGGTTGGCTGTTTCGGCCGCATCCACCAGGCGCTGCTGCGCGCTCACCTGCTCGTCCAGGCTGACATTCAGCGCCAGCGCGTCAGAGGTTTCGCGGAAGCCGCTCTGGATCGCCTTTTCATACTGCGCCAAGGCGATATCGCGATCCGCATTGGCCACCGCCAGGTTCGCGCGCAGCTTGCCGCCCTGGAAGATCGGCAAGGTGATCTTCGGCAGGAAGCTCCACACGCGGGTGCCGCTGTCGAACAGGTTGGACAGTTCGCCCGAGCCACTGCCGATGCTGCCGGTCAGGGTGATGCTCGGGAAGAACGCGGCACGCGCCGCGCCGATGTTGGCGTTGGCCGCCAGCAGCTGGTGTTCGGCGGCCATGATGTCCGGGCGCTGCAGCAGCACGTCGCTGGGCAGGCCGGCCGGCGGCGGGGCCAGGGCCAGCAGCTGCGGTTCGATGCTGTCCGGCAGCAGGTCCGCATCGACCTGGCCACCAGCCAGCAGGGCCAGCGCGTTGCGGTCCTGGGCCAGCTGCCCGCGCAGGCGGGCGGCATCGGTACGCGCGGTTTCGACCAGTGTGCGCGTCTGGCTCAGCTCGAGCCCGGAGCTGCCGCCGCGTTCGTGGCGGGCCTCGGCCAGGCGCAGCGAATCCTCGTAGGTCTTCAGCGTGGCCTCGGAAATCTTCAGCTGCTGCGCATCGGCACCGTAGGTCAGCCACGCGGTGGCAGTCTCGGCCACCAGGCTCAGCTGCGCGTTGCGGCGGTTGGCGGCCACGGCAAAGTACTGCTGCAAGGCAGACTCGCTGAGGTTGCGCACGCGGCCGAACAGATCCAGCTCGAAGTCGGCCACACCGACGCCGGCGGTGAACTGCTCGGTGACGCCGGCATTGGTGCCCTGCCGTTCCATCTGGCCGGTAGCGGCCAGGACGGGCACGCGGTCGGCACGCTGCACGCGGTACTGGCCGCGTGCCTTTTCCACGTTCAACACCGCCACGCGCAGGTCGCGGTTGTTGTCCAGCGCCTGGCCGATCACCTGCTGCAGGCGCTCATCGGTGAAGAAGTCGCGCCAGCCCAGTGCCGCAACATCGGTCACTTCGCCCTGGCTGGCTTCGGCCGGCCACTGCGACGGAATGGCCGGGGCAACGGCGGTGTTCTTCGGCACCAGCGTGGAGCAGCCGGCCAGGCCCAGGCTGGCGACGAGCGCCAGCAGCAAGGGGGTCTTATTCATGGGAACCTCCATGGGCAGCGCCATCGCGCGGAGCCGGCGGCGTGCCGCCTCCGTTGCCCTTGTTGCGGTTGAACACGCGCTGCACCACCACGAAGAACAGCGGGATGAAGAACACGCCCATCACGGTGCCCACCAGCATGCCGCCCAGCACGCCGGTACCGATCGCGCGCTGCGCACCGGAACCTGCACCGGAGGCGATGGCCAGCGGCAGTACGCCCAGGCCGAACGCCAGCGAGGTCATGATGATCGGGCGCAGGCGGTCGCGGACCGCATGCATCGTCGCTTCGATCAGGCCCGCGCCCTTCTCCAGGTTCTCCTTGGCGAATTCCACGATCAGGATCGCGTTCTTGCTGGTCAGGCCCACCGTGGTCAGCATCGCCACCTGGAAGTAGATGTCGCGTTCCATGCCGCGGAAGGTGTTGGCCAGCACCGCGCCGAGAATACCCAGCGGCGCCACCAGCAGCACCGAGGTCGGCACGCTCCAGCTTTCATACAGCGCGGCAAGGCACAGGAACACGATCAGCAGCGACAACGTGTACAGCAGCGGCGTCTGCGAACCGGCCTGGCGTTCCTGGTAGGACAGCGCGGTCCATTCGATGTCGAAGCCCGGCGGCAGGTCCTTGGCGATGCGTTCGATCTCGGCCATGGCATCACCGGAGGCCACGCCCGCAGCGGGCTCGCCCTGGATCTCCATCGCCGACACGCCGTTGTAGCGCTCCAGGCGCGGCGAACCGTAGTCCCAGCGCTTGGAGGCGAAGGCACTGAACGGCACCATTTCGCCCTGCCCGTTCTTCACCGACCAGACGTTGAAGTCGTCCGGATTCATGCGGAACGGTGCATCGGCCATCACGTACACGCGCTTGACCCGACCACGGTCGATGAAGTCATCGATGTAGCTGCTGCCCCACGCCGCGGCCAAGGTGTTGTTGATCGAGCTGATCGACAGGCCCAGCGCATTGGCCTTTTCCACGTCCACGTCGATGCGCAGCTGCGGCGTGTCTTCCTGGCCGTTGGGGCGCACGTTGGCCAGCAGCTTGCTCTGGCCCGCCGCACCCAGCAGCTGGTTGCGCGCGGCCAGCAGGGCGTCATGGCCTTTGCCGCTGGTGTCCTTCAGGAAGAACGTGTAACCCGAACCGATGCCCAGCTCCGGCATGGCCGGCGGCGGGAAGGCGAAGATGAAGGCGTCCTTGATCTGGCCCAGCGCGCCCATCGCACGCCCGGTGATCGCACCGACGCTGTGGTCGGCGTCGCGCTCCTTCCAGTCCTTCAGCTTGACGAAGGCCATGCCGGCGTTCTGGCCCATGCCGGCGAAGCTGAAGCCCTGCACGGCGAAGATGGACTCGACCGCGTCGGCCTCGTTCTTCAGGAAGTGGTCTTCCAGCTTGGCCATCGCTTCCAGCGTGCGTTCCTGGGTGGCACCGACCGGGGTCTGCACCAGCGCCATCATGATGCCCTGGTCTTCATTGGGCAGGAACGAACTGGGCAGGCGCACGAACAGCACGCCCATCACCACGGCCAGGGCGACGAAGATGCCCATGAAGCGCCACGGGCGATGGATGATGCCCTTCACGCCGCGCTGGTAGGTCTCGCTGGAACGGTCGAAGCCGCGGTTGAAACCGTTGAAGAAGCGGCCGAGCAGGCCGGTGTGCGCGACATGGTGCTCGCCCTTCTTCAGCGGCTTGAGCATGGTCGCGCACAGCGCCGGGGTCAGCACGATCGCCACCAGAACCGACAGCGCCATGGCCGAAACGATCGTGGCCGAGAACTGGCGATAGATGATGCCGGTCGAGCCGCTCATGAAGGCCATCGGCACGAACACCGCCGACAGCACCAGGCCGATGCCCACCAGCGCGCCGGTGATCTGGCTCATCGACTTGCGGGTGGCTTCCAGCGGCGACAGGCCCTCTTCGGACATGATGCGCTCGACGTTCTCCACCACCACGATGGCATCGTCCACCAGCAGGCCGATGGCCAGCACCATGGCGAACATGGTCAGCATGTTGACCGAGAAGCCCAGCATGGCCAGCACGCCGAAGGTACCCAGCAGCACCACCGGCACGGCGATGGTCGGAATCAGGGTGGCGCGGAAGTTCTGCAGGAACAGGTACATCACCACGAACACCAGCACGATCGCTTCGATCAGGGTCTTGATGACGCCCTTGATCGAGACCTGCACGAACGGGGTGGTGTCGTACGGCACGACCGTTTCCAGGCCGGCCGGGAAGCTGGACTTCATCTCGTCCAGCGCGGTGCGCACGCCCTCCGCGGTGGCCAGCGCGTTGGCGCCGGTGGCCAGCGTGATGGCGATACCGGTGGACGGCTTGCCGTTGTAGCGGGTGACGAAGTCATAGCTTTCCGCGCCCAGTTCGACGCGGGCGACATCGCCCAGGCGCAGCTCGCTGCCGTCGGTGCCGCCACGCACCAGGACGTTGCGGAACTGTTCCGGGGTCTGCAGGCGGTCCTGCGCGTTGATGGTGGCGTTGAGCTGCTGGCCCTTCACCGACGGCGCACCACCCAGCTGGCCGATGGCCACCTGTGCGTTCTGCGCGGTGATCGCCGCGGTCACTTCATCGACCGACAGCTTGTAGGTGTGCAGCTTGTTCGGGTCCAGCCAGATGCGCATGGCGTACTTGCCACCGAACACCTGGATGTTGCCCACGCCCGGCACGCGGCTCAGCGTGTCGACGACATTGGAGCCCACGTAGTCGGCGATGTCGTTGGCATCCATGCTGCCGTCGTTGGACACGAAGCCGAGCACCTGCAGGAAGCCGCTGCTGGACTTGGCCACGTTGATGCCCTGCCGCTGCACTTCCTGCGGCAGCAGCGGCATGGCCAGCTGCAGCTTGTTCTGCACCTGCACCTGGGCGATGTCCGGGTTGGTGCCGGCTTCGAAGGTGAGGGTGATGGTGGCCTGGCCGTTGGCCGAGCTGTTGGAGGAGAAGTAGATCAGGCCATCAAGGCCCTTCATGTTCTGCTCGATGATCTGCGTCACCGAGTCCTCGACCACCTTGGCCGATGCACCCGGGTAGGTGGCGCTGATCTCGACGGCCGGCGGGGCGACCTCGGGATACATCGACACCGGCAGCTTCACCACCGCCAGCGCACCGGCCAGCATGATGATGATGGCGATCACCCACGCGAAGATGGGTCGATCAATGAAAAAACGTGCCATGGAATTCTCCGCTTACTTCGCGTCGCCGGCCGGCTGGGCGGCAGGCTGCGGGGCGGCGTCCGGCTGTGCCGGGGCGGCGCCCTTCTCGGTGGCCTGCACGGGCATGCCGGGGCCGATCTTCTGCAGGCCTTCGACGATGACCTTGTCACCCGGCTGCAGGCCGTCCTCGACCAGCCACTTGTCGGCCAGTGCGCGGCTGACCTTCACCGGGCGCACTTCCACCTTGTTGTCCTTGCCGACCACCATGGCGCTGGTATCGCCCTTGGCGTCGCGGGCGATGCCCTGCATCGGCACCAGCACGGCATCGGCGCGCACGCCGCCACCGATCACCGCGCGCACGTACATGCCCGGCATCAGCAGGCCCTCGGGGTTGTCCACCTTCACCCGCAACGCGTAGCTGCCGGTGGTCGGGTCGACGCTCACTTCGGAGAACTCCAGCGCGCCCTTGTGCGGGAACTCGCTGCCGTCCTCCAGCAGGATGGTGACCGGCAGGGTCTGGTTGTCCTGCAGGCGGCCGGCGGCCAGTTCGCGGCGCAGCTGCAGCAGCTCGGCCGAGGACTGGGTCAGGTCGACGTAGATCGGGGTGAGCTGCTGCACGGTGGCCAGTGCATCGGCCTGGCCGACGCTCACCAGCGCGCCTTGGGTGACGCTGGACTTGCCGATGCGGCCGCTGATCGGCGCAGTGATGCGGGCGTAGCCGAGGGTGACGTTGGCCGCGTCCAGCGCAGCCTTGGCGGCACCGACATCGGCCTCGGCCTGCTTCTGCGCGGCCACGGCGTTTTCCAGGTCCTGCTGGCTGACCGCATCGACCTTGGCCAGCTCGGTGATGCGCTTGGCGCTCAGGCGCGCGGCGTTGGCGGTGGCTTCGGCGCGGGCCAGCTGGGCACGTGCGCTGTTGGCCTGGGCGCGGTAGCTGGCGTCCTCGATCTGGTACAGCGGCTGCCCTTCCTTCACCAGGCCGCCTTCGGTGAACAGGCGCTTGGCGACGATGCCGCTGACCTGCGGGCGCACTTCGGCGACCAGGAAGGCAGTGGTGCGGCCCGGCAGTTCACGGGTCAGGCCCACGCTTTCCGACTTCAGCGTGACCACGGTCACCTGGCCGGGGCCTTGCTGGGGCTGTTCGGGTTGGCCACCGCAGGCGGCTACGGTCGCGGCGATGGCCAGCGACAGCAGGAAGGGGCGGATTCGGGTCAGGGGCATGGGGCTGGGGCTCGGGGAAGGAAAAAGATTCTCAGCCTGCCGTGATACGCAGCCGCATCCCGGTCCTGGGGCGCGGTTGTCGCAGCGGGCAGGCATCCCCGCGCACGGCGCAGGCATGAGCGGGCGCGCCTACACGACGGGGAGCATGGGGGCGAAATATACATACATGCTTGTTTGTTTGTAAAGCGGTACAATTCAGGCAGGTTTCACCGGCACTGGTACCCACTCTCCGACCCATGGCGCGCAAGACCAAAGAAGACACCCAGGCAACCCGCGAAGGCATCCTTGATGCTGCCGAGGCCTGCTTCCATGAACACGGGGTGGCCCGGACCACGCTGGAAATGATCGGTGCCCGCGCCGGCTACACCCGCGGCGCGGTCTACTGGCACTTCAAGAACAAGACCGAGGTGCTGGCCGCGATCATCCAGCGGGTGCACCTGCCCTTCATGCAGGAACTGGAGCGCACCTCCAGCGACGAGCGGCAGACGCCGATCCACGACCTGCGCGCGGTGATGATCTACTCGTTCATCGAGCTCTCCGAGGACGAGCGCCTGCGCAAGACCATGGAAATCATGCTGCGCAGCGATGCCTCGTCGGAAAGCCGTGCGCTGGCCGAGCTGCAGCAGTCCGGCTTCCGCGATGCGCTGGACCGGATGGAGCGCGCCCTGCGCCGCGCCCAGGACCTGGGCCAGCTGCGCGACGGCGCCGACCCGAAGATCGCCGCGCGCATGCTGCACGCCACCGTGCTGGGCGTGCTGCACGGAGCGATGGTCGAACCGGAACTGATGGACCTCAAGCGCGACGGCATGCTCGCGCTGGACATGACCCTGACCGCCTACGTGAAGGAAGGCGTGTTCGTGCCGGGCTCGATTCCCGAGCCGCTGCCGTAGGGTCGGATCCGCCGGGCATGGCCCGTCGCTACCGGGGCGGTGAGCAGGCAGCGCTGCAGTAGATCCACGCCATGCGAGGATGCCGTACGCGCAAACGAAGAAGGCCGCCTTTCGGCGTAATGCTGTTCACTTAAGCAGCTGGGCCAATCAGAATCCGATGCCAGTCTTCTGGCATCGGATTTTTTGTGTCC
>NZ_JAMOKY010000049.1:0-22755 GCF_024499815.1 Stenotrophomonas testudinis
TCAGTCTGGTAGAGCGCTACGTTCGGGACGTAGAGGTCGCAGGTTCGAATCCTGTCTCCCCGACCACTTCGGTGGTCACCAAGAAGCCTGGAAGACGACAGTCCTCCGGGTTTTTTTGTGCCTGTCGCCTGGCGGCATCCCGCCCGGCCCCGCCCCGTACAATGGGCACCCTTTCCCCCACCCCTGCACCGGCCTGGCCCGGTGCCGGCGCTGCACGCCCAAGACGCCGCGTGCGCCACCTGCAAGGACCCGCCGCATGACGTCCCCGACTTCGCCCTCACCCTCGCTGCTGCACGGCCGCCTGCTGGCGTTCGCTGCCATCCTGCTGGCGGCGGTCAACCTGCGTACCGCGGTCACCTCCATCACTCCGCTGCTGGACGTGCTCGGCCAGCAGTTCGGCTTCGGCACGACCATGACCGGCGTGCTCGGCATGCTGCCCACCGCCTCGTTCGCGCTGTTCGGCGTGGCGACCCCGGCCGTGGCCCGGCGCCTGGGCCTGGAGCGCACCACGCTGCTGGCGATGACCCTGGCCATGGCCGGCCTGCTGCTGCGCTCCAGCGCCGGCAACGTCGGCACCCTGCTGCTGGGCTCGGTGATCGCGCTGGCCGGCATGGGCATCGGCAACGTGGTGGTGCCGCCGCTGGTGAAGCGCTACTTCGCCAACAAGGTCGGCACGATGAGCACGCTGTACATCAGCGTACTGCAGCTGGGCACGATGACCCCGGCGCTGCTGGCGGTGCCGGTGGCCAACGCCGCGGGCTGGCGCGTGTCGCTGGGCATGTGGGCGCTGCTGTCCCTGGCCGCCGCCCTGCCCTGGCTGATGCTGGCCCGCCGCGCGCCAAAGCCGGTGCAGGACGGCAGCGATCCCACTGCGCAGCCGCACGGCAGGGTCTGGCGCACGTCGCTGGGCTGGAGCATGACGCTGATGTTCGGCATGACCTCGCTGATGACCTATTCGATGTTCACCTGGCTGCCGCGCATCGTGGTCGAGGCCGGTGCCACGCCGGCGTTCGGCGGGGTGATGGTGGCGGTGTTCTCGGCACTGGGCCTGCTGCCGTCGCTGGTCATTCCCTCGCTGGCGGTGCGCCTGCCGAATCCGTTCCCGCTGGTGCTGATCGGTTTCCTCGCCTTCGTCATCGCCTTCACCGGCCTGCTGCTGGCACCGCTGAAGGCGCCGCTGCTGTGGGCGGCGCTGCTGGGCGTGGGCCCGTCCACGTTCCCGCTGGCACTGACGCTGATCAACCTGCGCACGCGCACCCCGACCGGGTCGGCGGCGTTGTCCGGCTTCATGCAGGGCGTGGGCTACAGCTTCAGCTGCCTGGGGCCGTTCCTGGTGGGCTGGCTGCATACGGTGAGCGAGGGCTGGACGCTGCCGTTCGGGTTCCTGTTTGGCTGCGCGGCGCTGATGCTGGTTGCGTCGTGGGTGGCGTGCAAGCCGCGGAAGCTGGAAGACCTCTGGTAAGGAGTTGGGGTGCTGCGGCAGGGCTGCGCCCCGCCCCCGACAATTTCCGTGTAACGGCAGGTAGATCCACGCCATGCGTGGATGAGATCTGTCGGAACACGGATCTGATGGGGTGCGCACGTCTCTGTCACGAGGCTTCTACACATCGCTTCGGCATCTGCTGACGTAGGGTGTCCAATCATGACGCGGAGGGGCCGGCCTTCTGGGCAGCTCTCCACCCCGGGTCAGGGCGCGGCGGCGTCCGGCGGTTGCTTCATGGCTCGCTGAAAGACCTGAAAAATGCTTGATTGTCAGCGAGTTGCTATGCGCTTGACCGGTCTGGCGGGACTATTGCGTCTTAGCTGTAAGGCAGGTGCTGGCCGCCTGGGGATGGGGTCGGATACAGTTGGCATGTGATGTGCGTCACACTTTCAGCACTTCGTTGAAGTAGGGATGCTAAGGGGGTTTCATGATTGTCCATCGTCCGCTGGCGCTCTGCGTCGGCCTGGCCTGCGCCGCCTTGGCGTTCGGGGCCCATGCTGCTTCGCCGCCGGCCAGCACCAGCCGCGCTGATCGGATGGCCGAGATCGGCCACTACCGTGACCAGGCCCGCTGGGTCGATGCGCTGGCCGCGATCGAGCGCTCGCAGCTGCAGGAGCCCAACGACCCGCTGCTGTACAAGCTGCAGGTCCTGACCCTGGGCGACATCGGCAATGCCGACCGCGCCTGGCGCCTCTACCAGGCGCGGCCCGAGCTGTTCGATGCCGACCAGAAGGCGCGCCTGGAGGCGAACTACATCGCCAAGCGGGTGAACTGGAGCCTGGCTTATGGCCAGAGCGAAGACAGCCGCCTGGACGAAGCCGAAGCATCCCTGGCGGAAATGGAGCAGTACGTGCAGCGCGACGGCACGCCGCTGGCGCAGGCGCCGCTGCGCATCCGCATGGACCGCCTGATCCTGCTCAACCGCCTGTCCCGCCATGCCCAGGTGCGCGATGAAGCGCGCGCCCTGCAGCAGGAGGGCCATGCCCTGCCCGACTACGTGCTGCCTGCGGTCGGCGATTCGATGATGGCGACCCAGCACCCGGACGAGGCCATTCCGCTGCTGGAAGCGGCAGTGAAGAACGATCCATCGCGCTTCCAGTCGCGTTCCGAACTGGCCTACGCCTACCTCGAGACCGAGCAGGCCGAGAAGGCCATCGGCTACCTGCAGACGTGGCAGAAGGACGAGCCGGCATGGCGCTGGGGCGGCGGCAAGAGCCCGTACGCCAACTGGGCGCGCTATGAGGCCGACCTCAACCTGTCGATGATCCGCGCCTACAGCGGCGACCTGTCCACCGCGCAGCGCGAGCTGGAAGCCATGGTCGACGTCGGACCCGGCAATGGCGGGCTGCAGACCGCGCTGGGCAGTGTCTACCAGATGCGCGGCTGGCCGCGGCGGGCGCTGGAACGCCACCAGATGGCCTACACCCTCGACCCGCGCGATGTCTCACCGCGGATCGGCATGTACGAATCCTACGTGCAGCTGCAGCGCGACGACCTCGCGCGGCCGCTGCATGACGACCTGCTCGAGCGTTACCCCAGACAGCCCTCGGTCCAGCGCATGGACCGTGACTGGCGTGCGCACCGCGGCTGGCAGCTGCAGGCCACGGTGGAAGGTGGCCGCAGTTCCGGCGGCGGCGGCAGCTCGCCGCTGGGCAACGACGACCTGCATTACCGCACCGAAGTGGCCTCGCCCATCCTCGATGACCGCTGGCGCCTGTTCGCCTTCGCCGACCGGCGCTCGGTGACTTTCCAGGACCAGAAGATCAATCCGCTGTGGATCGGCGCCGGTGCGCGCTACCGCTTCGGCCGCGCCGATGCCGAGGCCGCGGTGGTGCGGCCCAATGACAGCATCGGCGACACCGGCCTTCGCGGCGGCTTCGGCTGGCAGTTCAACGACCAGTGGCACGCCGGCGTGACCGCCGCGCGCAACGACCCGGAAGCTTCGATGCAGGCGCGCGTGTCGGGCATCACTGCCGACAGCATGGCGGTGGCCGTCGACTACACCCGCAACGAGCTCACTCACTGGAGCCTGGGCGGCAGCCAGTTCCGCTACGACGACGGCAACCGCCGCGACACCCTCAACACCGCGATCGAGCAGCGCCTGCTGACCCGCCCGCGCGTGGTCATCGATGGCCTCGGCAGCCTCTACACCAGCCGCGGCTCGCGCGACGACGTGCCCTACTTCAATCCTTCGCGCGACCGCTCGGTGGAGATCGGCCTGCGCATCGACCAGCAGCTGTGGCGCCACTACGAACGCCACTTCCGCCACCGCCTGACGGTGTCGCTGGGTGATTACTGGCAGGAAGGCTTCGGCAGTTCGCTCATTCCCACGGTGGCGTACCGCCATGAGTGGCAGTTCGGCCAGGGCAGGATCTTCGAGTACGGCGTGAGCTGGTCGCGGCCGGTCTACGACGGCCAACGTGAACGTCACATCGGCTTCGATGCCGCGCTGCGCTGGGGAGAGTGAGATGGAACGGATGCTTCGAAACCTGATGACCGTGCTGCTGCTGGGGCTGGTGCTGCTGGCCCTGCCGGCCGCTGCCCAGGAGCGCGACCTGGATTCGGCCGACAACGGCCTGCTGGTGCTGAGCTACCACGACATCCGCGACGATGTGCGTGAGAAGGGCGATGCCGATGCCTACGCGGTCAGCACGCAGAACTTTGCTGCGCACCTGGACTGGATCAGCGCGCACGGCTATCACCCGATCTCGCTGTCGCAGTTGATCAAGGCCTCGCGCGGCGAAGCCCAGCTGCCGCCGCGGCCGGTGCTGCTGACCTTCGACGATGGCCTGCGCAGCGTCTACAGCCGCGTCTATCCGCTGCTGCGTGCCTACAACTACCCGGCGCTGGTGGCGGTGATCACCGACTACGTCGACATGGCCCCGGGCCGCACCATCGACTACGGCTACCGCCCGTTCGGCCACGATGATTTCCTGACCTGGGACCAGCTGCGCGAGATGCAGTCCAGCGGCCTGATCGAACTGGCCAGCCATACCGACAACCAGCACCACGGCGTTCAGTCCAACCCGCAGGGCAACCAGACCCCGGCGGTGATCACCCGCACCTACGATCCGCAGACCCAGCACTATGAGACCGCGCAGCAATACGAAAAGCGCCTGCGCGACGATCTCGCGCTGAGCGTCAAGCGCATCCAGAAGGAACTCGGCGTCACCCCGAAGGCGATTGTGTGGCCGTATGCGGCCTACAACAAGCTGAGCAACGACATCGCCGAACAACTGGGCATGCCGGTGTCGTTCGACCTGGAAGGCCGCAGCACGCCGGTCACGTCCGACCTGCACGGCCTGGCCCGCCTGCTGGTGACCAACAATCCGAACGTCAGTTCGCTGGCATTCGAACTGCGTCGCAATGTCAGCCTGGATGGCACGCGTGCGCTGCAGATCGACCTGGATGCGGTCTACGACCCGGACCCGGCACAGCTGGCACGCAACCTCGACAAGCTGATCGACCGCGTCAAGAAGGTGGGCCCGACCCACGTCTACCTGCAGGCCTTCGCCGATCCCGATGGCAACAACACGGCCGACGCGCTGTACTTCCCCAACCGCCACATGCCGATGCGCGCGGACCTGTTCAACCGCGTGGCCTGGCAGCTGAAGACCCGTGCCGGGGTAAAGGTCTACGCCTGGCTGCCGGTGCTCGGCTATGAGCTGCCGGATGCGGCGCAGCGTACCGCGCTGGGCATCGCCAGCCCGGAGCACGACGGCATGTACCGGCTGGATTTCACCAAGCCGCAGGCGCGGCAGATCATCAAGGACATCTACGAAGACCTGGCGATCAATTCGTACTTCGAAGGCCTGCTGTTCCATGACGATGCCTATGTGCGCGACACCGAACTGGCCCAGCTGCCGCAGGAAGGCGCCGATGGCGGCCGTACCCAGGCGCTGATCGACTTCACCCTGGAGCTGCGCGACACCGCCCAGCGCTGGCGGCCGAAACTGGGCACCGTGCGCAACCTGTACGCGCAGCCGGTACTGGAGCCGCAGAGCGCCAGCTGGTTCGCCCAGCGCCTGGACCTGTTCAACCAGGCCTATGACCGCACCGCGCTGATGGCGATGCCGTGGATGGAAGGCAGCAAGCACCCCGAGCGCTGGCTGGACCGGCTGGTCACGGCGGTGCGCGCGCACGATCCCGACCTGAAGCACACGATGTTCGAGCTGCAGACCGTGGACTGGCGCACGCAGACGCCGATCAGCGGCCAGCGCCTGCGCGCGCAGGTCCGCCGTCTGCAGGCACAGGGCGTGCGCCATTTCGCGTGGTACCCGGACGATTTCATCGCCGACAAGCCGTCGACCACGGACGCGCGCGCCGCGATGTCCGCGCGCAACTTCCCGTACCCGGAGAAGTGACATGGACATGAGCCCCTGGCTGTATGCCCTGTTCCAGTTCGCCTTCTTCTACCCGATGGTGATGGCGTTCTTCTGGATGTCAGGCGGCCTGTACTACTTCTTCCGCCGCGAGCGCAAATCGCGACCGCGCAACGATCCGCCGCCGATGGACAGCTACCCGTTCGCCACGCTGCTGATTCCCTGCCACAACGAATCGGACAACCTGGACGACACCATCGGCGCGGCACTGGCGCAGCGCTATCCGGATTTCGAAGTGATCGCCATCAACGATGGCAGCAGCGACGATACCGGTGCCCGCCTGGACGCGCTGGCCGCCCTGCACCCGCGCCTTCGCGTGGTGCACCTGGACCGCAACCTGGGCAAGGCCAATGCGCTGCGCATGGGCGCCCTCGCCTCGCGCTCGGAGTACCTGGTGTGCATCGACGGCGACGCGATGCTGGAAGAGTTCGCCATGCACTGGATGGTCTGGCACCTGACCAGCGGCCCGCGCGTGGGCGCGGTGACCGGCAACCCGCGCATCCGCAACCGCTCCACACTGCTCGGCCGCCTGCAGGTAGCCGAGTTCTCCTCGATCATCGGCATGATCAAGCGCGCGCAGCGCGTGTACGGGCGCATCTTCACCGTGTCCGGGGTGATCGCCGCGTTCCGCCGCACGGCCCTGCACCGCATCGGCTACTGGGCCGACGACATGGTGACCGAGGACATCGACATCAGCTGGCGCCTGCAGCTGGACCACTGGGACATCCGCTACGAACCCAACGCGCTGTGCTTCATCCTGATGCCGGAGACGCTGAAGGGACTGTGGCGGCAGCGCCTGCGCTGGGCGCAGGGCGGCGTGGAAGTGCTGCTGCGGCACGGCTCGTCGTTGTTCAGCTGGCGCAAGCGACGCATGTGGGGCGTGCTGCTGGAGTACATCCTCAGTGTGTTCTGGGCGTACACCATGCTGCTGATCGTGGTGCTGTGGGCGCTGGGCAAGTTCATGCCGCTGCCGGCCCCGCTGTATATCGAGACGCTGTTGCCGCAGTGGCACGGCGTGATCCTGGCCCTGGTCTGCCTGCTGCAGTTCGCCAGCAGCCTGATCATCGACCGTCGTTACGAAACCCACATTGGACGCAACTACTTCTGGGTCATCTGGTACCCGATGGCGTACTGGTTGATCAGCCTGTTCACCACTCTGGTGGCGCTGCCGAAGACGCTGTCCAAGCGCCGCGGCAAGCGTGCCACCTGGGTCAGCCCTGACCGGGGGATCCGATGAACACCGTACATGACACGAGCGAAAAGAAATCGTCCAACCGCTTTGATTCGCGGTTGATCCAGAAGTCGCGCCAGCAGCCGCGGCTGCAGCGCACGGCCTGGGGCTTCGTGACCCTGGCGTTCTGGGGTTTCTACTTCTATCTGTGGGCACCGTTGGTGACCCTGGTCTCCTGGCTGCTGGGCGGGCACCTGGCCTATGTGCAGCTGTACCAGCGCAAGCAGCACGTGGATCCGTTCGTGATGATCGCGCTGCCGGTCATCCTGGTCTGCTGTTCGCTGCTGCTGATCGCCTGGGCGGAGTACAACCGCTATCGGTTCGGCGGCAAGGAACGGCGCGCACCGCGCGAGGATTCCAGCCGCGCGGACATCGCGCATGCGCTGGGTGCGACAGATGCGCTGGCCGAGCAGCTGATGAATGCGAAGGCGGTGACGTTGCACATGGACGACAACGCGCGGCCGGTGGGGATGACGCGGCAGCCGCTGCTGTAAGGGGTGGGTGTTTGTTCGGCAGGGCTTTCAGCCCTGCACCTGCCAAAGCCGAAGCAGGATCAAGAGCGGGATTGCGAGGGATGGCGGGGCACTGTGGGTTTGCGGGGACGCCGTAAACCCATCCATGGGGGCTTGGTCGCCGCATCCATGCGGCTCACGCCCCGCAAACCCACAGTGCCCCGCCTTCGACAGTTGGCCGGCGGCTCCCGCCATCCCACGGATAGCCAGCCTTTGACGTTGACCTGCAGCAGGTGCAGGGCTGCAAGCCCTGCAAGACAAACTACTACCGGGTCTGGCCTTCGCCGCGCACCACGAAACGTTCGACCGTCAGCGCTTCCAGCCCCATCGGCCCATACGCATGCAGCCGCGTGGTGGAAATGCCGATCTCGCTGCCGAGGCCCAGCTGGCCGCCATCGGAGAAACGCGAGGACGCATTGACCATCACCACCGCCGAGCGCAGTGCGTTGACAAAGCGCTCGGCATTGGCCGTGTCCTCGGTAGCGATCACTTCGGTGTGGTCGGAGGTGTAGGTGCGGATATGCGCGATGGCGGCGTCGAGATCGTCGACCACGCGCACCGCCAGCACCAGATCGAGGAACTCGGCCGCGTAATCCTCATCGGTGGCGGCCGTGCTGCCCGGCAGCAGCGGCTGCGCACGTTCATCGGCACGCAGCTGCACGCCTCGTTCGCCCAGCGCCTGTGCCGCACGCGGCAGGAACGCCTCGGCAACGTCACGGTGCACCAGCAGCGTTTCCAGCGAATTACAGGCCGCCGGGCGGCTGCATTTGCCATCCACCAGCAGGGCAACGGCCTTGTCCAGGTCGGCGCTGGCATCCACGAACAGGTGGCAGACGCCCTTGTAGTGCTTGATGACCGGCACGCGCGCGTGCTCGGCCACGAAACGGATCAGCCCTTCGCCACCACGCGGTATGGCCAGGTCGATCAGTTCGTGCAGCTGCAGCAGCTCCAGCATGGCCTCGCGACGCAGGTCGGTCAGCACGGTCACTGCCGCTGGCGGCACGCCGTTGGCCTGCATCGCCGCAGCCAGTGCCCGCGCGATGGCGGTGTTGGAATGGATCGCCTCCGAGCCACCGCGCAGGATCACGCCGTTGCCGGCCTTGAGGCAGAGTGCGGCGGCTTCGGCGGTCACGTTCGGGCGCGCTTCGTAGATCATCGCGATCACGCCCAGCGGCACGCGCACCTTCTGCACGCGGATGCCGTTGGGGCGCACGTCGTCGCGGGTCACCAGCCCCACCGGGTCCGGCAGCGCGGCCACGTCGCGCACGGCCTCAGCCATCGCGAACAGGCGCGCGGGGTCCAATGCCAGGCGGTCGAGCATCGCACTGCCGAAGCCCTTCTCGCGTGCAGCGGCGAGGTCACGGGCATTGCCGGCCAGGATCAGCCCGGCGTCCATTTCCAGTGCCTGGGCCATGGCCTGCAGCAGCTTGCCGCGTGCGGCGCTGTCCAGGCCGGCGACCACCTGGGCCGCGTCACGGCAGGCACGTGCCTGCGCTTCGATCTCACTCATGGGGGTGTCCTGCAGTCCGGTCATGGCAGCACCAGATCGTCGCGATGGACGACGGTACCGCCGTAGTTGTAGCCGAGCACGGCCTGGATGTCGCGCGAATGGCGGCCGGCGATGCGGCGCACGTCATCGGCGGCGTACTGGCTGACGCCGCGGGCGACGCAGAGGCGACCCTGCGGGGCCTGCCAGCACACCTGCACCATGTCGCCGCGGCGGAAATCGCCGTCGGCACCGATGATGCCGCCGGGCAGCAGCGAGGCGCCCTTTTCGCGCATCGCCTGCGCGGCACCGGCATCGACCAGGATCGCGCCCTCGGCCAGCGGTGCGTGACGCAGCCAGTGCTTGCGTGCGGCCTCGCGGCTGCGCGCGGCGTGGATGCGCGTGCCGAACAGGCGGTCCTGCGCCAACGCTCGCACCACGTCGCCGCTGCGGCCGTTGAAGAGATAGGTTTCGATGCCGAGCCGGCCGGCCTTGGCCGCGGCTTCCAGCTTGGTGCGCATGCCGCCGGTCCCGGCGCGTGAACCGGCACCGCCGGCCATCGCCAGCACCGCGTCATCCAGCTCCGGCACGTCGTGCAGCGGCCGCGCGTCGGCGACGGTGCGCGGGTCGGCGCTGTACAGGCCGTCGATGTCGGTGGCGATGAACAGCGCATCGGCATCGACCAACGCGGCTACGGTGGCGGCGAGATTATCGTTGTCGCCAAGCTTGAGCTCGTCCACCGACACGGTGTCGTTCTCGTTGACCACCGGCAACGCGCCCAGGCGCAGCAGCTCGGTCAGCGTGGCGCGCGCATTGAGGTAGCGGCGGCGGTTGCGCAGATCGTCGTGGGTCAGCAGTACCTGGGCCACCGGGCGTTCGAAGAAACGCTGCCAGAGGCCGATCAGCTGTGCCTGGCCGAGCGCGGCCAGCGCCTGCCGCGCGGCCATCGCCGCACCGGGCTCATCGGCACGCGGCAGGATGGCGCGGCCGGCGGCGACCGCGCCGGACGAGACGATGACCACCTCGCGTCCGGCCAGCACATTGGCCGAGACGAACTGGGCCAGGCCCAGCGCATGGCGCGGCGACAGGCCGCCACCATCGGCAGCGAGCAGGCTGCTGCCCACCTTGAGCACGGCACGCCGCCACGGCGGCAGCGCTTGTTCGGGGAACGGCGAGGCGACGTGGGTGGCGTGCAGGGTCATCAGGTGCGCCTCAGCGGGTGTTCCATTCGTGCACGGTCAGGTGCGAGGCCTGCATCGTCACCAGCGGATCGGTGGCGACGATGGCCTGCGCTTCGGCCAGGCTGCCCACGTTGCACAGCAGGTAGGCGCCGCCGGCGCCGTCGCTGAAGCCACCAGTCATCTGCAGCTGCCCGCGTTCGCGCAGCGCATCGAGGAAATCCAGGTGCGGCTGCACGGCGGCGGCGTTGAAGTCGGGCCGGCGCATGGCCAGCACCAGGTAGACGGTGCCCGCCATCAGGCCAGCGCCTGCCAGCGCGTACGCAGCTCATCCAGGCGCAGGTCGGCGGCCGAACCGGGCGACACGCGCGCGGCCAGGCTGCCTTCCGGCGTGCGGCCCTGCCCTGCACTGTCGGCACCGGCGGCCGCGGCCTTGTAGGCCTCGCGGAACGGCACGCCGGCCACGGCCGCCTCTACCGCCACGTCGGTGGCATACATGCCCGAATCGATGGCCGCGCGCAGCTTGTCGTCGCGCCATTCCAGGTTGGCCAGCAGCGCCGGCAGCAGCTCCAGCGCGGCCAGGCCGCGGCCGAAGCCGTGGAAGATGGCGCCCTTGGACGACTGCAGGTCGCGGTGGTAGCCCGAGGGCAGCGACAGCAGCTGCTCGATCTCGGTACGCGCAGCGGCGACGCTGGCATGGGTGGCGCGCATCAGCTCGATGACGTCCGGGTTGCGCTTGTTCGGCATGATCGAACTGCCGGTGGTGTACTGCGCCGGCAGTGCGACGAAACCGAACTCGGCGCTGGTGAACAACGAAAGATCCCAGGCGATGCGGCGCAGGTCGAGGGTGGCGCCACCCAGCGCTTCCAGTGCGGCCAGCTCGAACTTGCCGCGCGACAGCTGCGCGTAGATCGGCGAGATCTGCATGCGCGCAAAGCCCAGCGCAGCGGTGGTGTGTTCGCGGTCCAGCGGCAGGTTCACGCCGTAACCTGCGGCGGTGCCCAGCGGATTGGCGTCGACCAGCGCATGGGTATCACGCGCACGCACGGCGTTGTCGATGAAGGCCTCTGCCCAGCCGGCCCACCACATGCCCGCCGAGGACACCACGGCGCGCTGGATGTGGGTATAGCCGGGAAGCGGCAGGTCCTTCTCGGCCTGCGCGCGGTCCAGTGCGACCTTGGCCACTTCGGTGCTGAGCTGGGCCACGCGCTGCAGCTTTTCCTTCAGCCACAGGCGGGTGGCGACCAGGATCTGGTCGTTGCGGCTGCGGCCGGTGTGGATCTTGCGGCCGGCATCGCCCAGGCGCTCGGTCAGGCGCGCTTCGATGGCCGAGTGGCCATCCTCGTACTGCGTATCAAGCACGAAACGGCCTGCGCGGAAGTCCTGCGCCAGCACTTCCAGCTCGCGCAGCAGGCCTTCCAGCTCATCGGCGCTGAGGATGCCGATGTGCTGCAGGCCCTGCGCGTGCGCGGCGCTGGCGGCGATGTCGTGCAGGAAGAATTCGCGATCGAGGATCACGTCATCGCCGGCGAGGAACGTCTGGATCTGGGCGTCGACAGCGACGCCGGGCTTCTGCCAAAGAAGGTCTGCCATGGGGGGCTCCGGGAATGCGGTAACTAAGCGGTGTCAGTGCGGGATCGACGTCAGTTCGTCGATGCCCAGCGCGAGGTTGAGGTTCTGCATGGCCTGGGTGGCTGCGCCCTTGAGCAGGTTGTCCAGGGTCGCCACCACCACCACCCGCTTGTTGCCCGGGGCCAGGGTGAAGCCGCCGACCTGGGCGCCGTGGCGGCCGGCGATGTGACTGACCCACGGCGCTTCGTCCACGATCTCCACGAGTGCTTCCGCGGCGTAGGCCTGCTGGAAGCGCTCGACGATCTGCTCGCGGGTCTGCGCGCGGTTCAGCCACAGATTGGCGGTGAGGGTGATGCCACGGAAATGCGGGGCTACGTGCGGCATGAACTCAACCGGCACGCCGAGCTGCGCGGACACTTCGCGCTCGTGCATGTGGTTGGTCAGCGAATACGGCATCAGGTTGTCGGCCAGCAGCTCGGGATTGTTCTTGTCCGAGGGCGAGGTGCCGGCACCGGAGTAACCGGAGACACCGAAGCACTGCGGCGGACCGGCCAGCAGATCCAGCAGCGGGTGGATCGCCAGCTGCATCGCGGTGGCGTAGCAGCCCGGGTTGCTGATGTGCTTCTGGCCCTGGTAACGGCCACGGGTCAATTCCGGCAGGCCGTAATACCACTGGCCGTCGAAGCGGTAATCAGCCGAAAGGTCGACGATCACGGTCTCCGGCTTGGCGGCCTGGATGGCGGCTACGAACGGTGCTGCCAGGCCATTGGGCAGGGCCAGGATCACTGCGTCCACGCCCTTGGCAGCCACGGCATCGGCGTCCAGGCTTTCGTAGTGCAGCTCACCCTTGTATTCGGGGTGATGGTCGGCAAGGGGCTTGCCAGCCAGTTCGCGCGAGGACACAAAGGCCAGCTGCAGGCGCGGGTGCGCGGCGACCAGCTTGATCAGCTCGGCGCCGGTGTGGCCGCGGGCACCGACGATGCCCAGGGTGTAAGTCGAATCGTTCATGCGTGATGGTCCAGGCGGTGCTGCAGGTGGCGCTTCACGCCCTGCCATTCCGCGTCGATGATGGAAAAGATGACGGTGTCGCGCGGCGTGCCGTCGGCATGCCGGGTGTAGTTGCGCAGCACGCCGTCCTGCTTCGCGCCGAGGCGGGCGATGGCGGCGCGCGAGGTGTGGTTGAACCAGCTGGTTTCCAGCACCACGCTGATGCAGCCCAGGGTCTCGAAGGCGTGCTGCAGCAACAGCAGCTTGGCCTCGGTGTTGACCCCGGTGCGCTGCACCCGCGGGGCGTACCAGGTGTAGCCGAGGCTGAGCCGCGGCACGCCCGGTTCCAACGCATAGAACCGCGTGCTGCCGACGATCACGCCGGCCGCATCGCGGATCACGAACGGCAGCACCTTGCCTTCGGCCTGCACGTCCAGCGCGGCCTGCACGTAATGCCCTGCCCGCTCCGGCGACGGCACCTGGGTGTACCAGAGCTGGTCCAGGCCGCTGCCTTCCAGCGCCGCGGCCAGGCCGGGCACATGTTCACGCTGCAGCGGCTCCAGCATCACGTGCTGGCCGCGCAGGGTGGGTACGGTGGCCCAGGCATCGGCGTGGTACATCGCACTCAGTCCTTCAGGCTCGGCGGGCGCGCGGCGCAATGGTCGACATAGGTCTTGATGCGGTCGATGCCATCGGCGCCGAACCAGAACACCTTCCAGGTGTTCTGCTTGTAGCAGCCATCAGACTCGGCGTAGTAGAAGTGGTTGATCGGGTTGCCGTTGCGCGAGCGCCAGAACAGCTGCGGGGTTTCTTCCAGCATCACGTTCCAGACCGCACGACCCAGGCCCTCGCCCTGCGCGTCATCGAGCACGGCGAACTTGTCCAGGTACACGCCTTCGGCTTCGTCGGTGAGGATGACCGCGGTGCGGTAGTTCTCGCTGACATAGGCGCGCAGCAGCTTGGTCTTCTGGAAATAATCCGGCACCAAGGTGCGGCCGAAACTGGATTCGATCAGGCTCTTCAGGCGCGGCAGGTCCAGTTCGTCCCAGCCGGTGGCGCGCAGCACTTTCTCGCCCTTGCGCACCAGCGTGCCCGAGCCCTTGTGGGTGAACAGTTCCTTGGCCAGGTCGGCCGGGCGGGTGATCGACACCGACGATTCCAGCGGCAGGCGGTCCAGCAGATCCTTGATCTGCTCGATCTTCACCTTCATGCCGCCGTGGATCCACGGCTGCGCGATCAGGTGGTCGTACTCGGTGGACAGGTTGATCGAATCGATCACGCTGCCCGACTCGTCCAGCAGGCCGCCGGTGCCGGTGAGGAAGATGATCTTGTACGGCTGCAGTTCCTGCACCAGCTCGTTGGCGGCGAAATCGGCGTTGACGTTGAGGATTTGGCCGCCGGCGGTCTCGCCCAGGCTGGTGATGACCGGGATCGACCCGGCGCGCAGGCTGGCCTCGATCGGGGCCAGGTTGACCCGCTTCACTTCACCGACCAGACCGTAGGTGTCCACGTCCAGGTACTCGGCTTCGAACACGCCGCCGGTGATGGAGGTGGCGCGCGCACCGTTCTGCTGCAGGGCCTCGACCAGGCGCAGGTTGGACTGCTGGAACACGCGGCGCACGATCGCCAGCGCTTCCGGCGAGGTCACCCGCAGGCCGTTGACGGTCTGCTTCTCGATGCCGGCGGCCGACAGTTCGGCATCCAGCTGCGGACCGGCACCGTGCAGCACGATCGGGGTCAGGCCGACTTCCTGCAGGAACGACAGCGAGGAGGTCAGTGCTTCGAGATCGTCGCGCAGCACCGCGCCGCCGACCTTGACCACGGCGAAGCGCTTGGCGTCCAGCTGCGAGAAACGCTTGAGGTACTGGCTGATCTCCTTCGCACTGGCCATGCTGGAAAGCAGGCGCACGATGGTCTGGCGGGTCTGGCGGTGGGGCTGGAGGGCAGGAGACATTTCGGTTTCGTCAGAAGGTAGGTATCAGGCGCCGGCGGCGATGATGCGATGCACGGCGTCGGTGTAGCGCTGCAGCTGGTCCAGCGTCACGAACTCATCGGCGGTGTGCGCCTGGGCGATGTCGCCCGGGCCGAACACCATCGTGGTGTAGCCACCGGCCGAGAACAGCGAGGCTTCGGTCCAGAAGTCCACCGCGTTGCCGATCGGCAGCTCCAGCGCATCGGCCACGTCGCGCGCCAGCAGGCGGCGGTTTTCCGCTTCGGCGATGTCACCGGCCGGGAGGCTGGGGCCGCGGAAGGTTTCGGTGAACAGCGCAGCGTCCGGTTCGGCGAAACCGGCGAAGGTGGTCAGCAGCGCATCAATGTCCATCGACGGCAGCGGGCGGAAGCCGAAACGCACTTCAGCGGCCGGGGCGATCATGTTGGCCTTGATGCCCCCCTCGACGCGACCGATGTTGAAGCGCAGGCCGGTGAGGCCGCCGAAGCGCGCCGAGGCCAGCGATTCCACATGGTCCAGCGCGCGGTTGCCCCAGCGCATGGCCTGGTGCAATGCACTGGCGGCCGCATCCTGCTTGCCCGAGGCATGGCCGGCACGACCGGCGAACTGCATCAGCACCGAGCTGATGCCACGGTGGGCCAGCACGGCCTCGCTCATGGTCGGCTCGGCCACCAGCACTGCTTCGTACGGCAGGCCACGGGCCAGGAACGCGGCGATGCAGCGCGGGTCGTTCGCTTCCTCGTCGCTGGAGAACAGGAACGCGGCGTCGCCATTGCTGGCATTGGCCGCGGCCACCAGCGCAGCGGCCGCGCCCTTGATGTCACACACGCCGAGGCCGACCACGCGGTCGTCCAGGCGGCGCATCACGTGCGGGTCGGCACTCCAGTGCGGCGAGTCCGGCACGGTATCCAGATGCACGTTGAACAGGTACTTCGGCGTACCGCGCACGGCATACAGGCTGACCGCACCGGCACCGTGGTCGATCACCTCGACGTTGAAGCCGGGCAGGTTCGCGCGCAGGTAATCGAAGATGCCACCGGTGGTGATCGCACGCGGCGGGTTGCGGGTGTCGAAGGACACCAGGGCCTGCAGGTGCGAGATCGTCTGTTCAAGCATGAATCAAAGATCCTGTTGAATTCCGCCGGGCATGGCCCGGCGCTACCGTAATGCGTCTGGTGGAGAGCCCCCTTCTTGTTGAAGGGGGCGCGCCCACGGCGCAGGGTTAAGGCGGAATGCGTGGTCAATCGCTCAGCGATTGACCTGCGCGTAGACGGTCGAGCTCATGCCGAACAGCTTGATGAAGCCTTCGGCCTCTTCCACGCCCCAGTCGGCCGACTGCGCGTAGGTGGCACCCTTGGTGTTGAGCAGGTGCGGCGACTTCACGGCCACCGCGTCGACGCGGCCACCACGGGTTTCCAGCACCACTTCACCGTTGACCTTGGCCTGTGAGGACTTCAGGAAGGCCTCGATGTCGGTCTTCAGCGGGTCGTGGTAGAAGCCTTCGTACACCAGCTCCACCCACTTGCGTGCCACGTCCGGCTTGAAGCGGTTCTGCTGCTTGGTCAGCACGGCGTCTTCCAGCGCGCGGTGCGCGGCCAGCAGCGAGACCAGGCCCGGGGCCTCGAACACGATGCGGCCCTTCAGGCCGATCACGGTGTCACCGGTGTAGACGCCACGGCCGACGCCGTACGGGGCGAACAGCTTGTTGAGCTGGGCCAGGATCTGCTCACCCGGCAGCGCCTTGCCGTCCAGCTCGACCGCTTCGCCTTCGACGAACTTCAGGGTCACGGTCAGGGCCTGTTCCGGCCATTCGCTGCGCGGGGCGCACCAGCCACGAGCACCCTCACCCGGCGCTTCCCAACGGTCGATCTCGCCGCCGGACATGGTCAGGCCCAGCAGGTTCTCGTTGATGGTGTAGGCCTGCTGCTTGGCGCGCACGCCGAAGCCGCGCTCTTCCAGGTACTTCTGCTCGTAGGCGCGGGTCTGGGTGTGTTCCTTCTGGATCTCGCGGATCGGCGCGATGATCTGGTAGTCACCCAGGGCCTTCACGGCCAGGTCGAAGCGGACCTGGTCGTTGCCCATGCCGGTGCAGCCGTGGGCGATGATGTTGGTGCCCAGTTCGGCGGCACGCTTCAGCGCAGCATCGACGATCAGGTAGCGGTCGGAAACCAGCAGCGGGTACTGGCCCTGGTAGCCTTCGCCGGCCCACACGAACGGCTTGACGAAGCCTTCCCAGATGGCCGGGCCGCCGTTGACGGTCTGGTGGCTGGCCACGCCAAGCTCGGCGGCGCGCTTCTCGATGAAATCGCGCTCTTCATCATCCACGCCGCCGGTATCGGCGAACACGGTGTGCACGTTGTAGCCGCGCTCCTGCAGGTAGGGCACGCAGAAGCTGGTATCCAGGCCGCCGGAGAAGGCGAGAACGACGTCTTTGTTGCTCATGGGGGGGGATGTCCTGGTAGCGCCGGGCCATGTCCGGCGGGGTTTCATTGAATCGAAGGAAAAATCAGCGCCCGGCAACCGCCGCCATGATCGCCTTCTGCACGTGCAGTCGGTTCTCGGCTTCGTTGATGGCGATGCACTGCGGCGAATCCATCACACCGTCGGTGGCCTTGACGTTGCGGCGCAGCGGCAGGCAGTGGCTGAACACACCATTGTTGGTCAGCGCCATCTTGCGTTCGTCCACGATGAAGTGCTTGTACTGGTCGCGGATCGGCTTTTCCGGTTCCCAGTTGCCGAAGAAGGGCAGCGCGCCCCAGCTCTTGGCGTAGACCACGTCGGCGCCGGCGTAGGCGCTGTCGATGTCATGGCTGATCTTCAGCGAACCACCGCTCTCGGCTACGTTCTGCTCGGCCCAGCCCATGTAGCGCTCATCCAGGATGTAGTCGGCGGTCGGGCACAGCAGGGTCACGTCCATGCCCATGCGGGTGGCGATGGTCAGCGCCGAGTTGGCCACCGCGGTGTTCAGCGGCTTGGGATGGTAGGTCCAGGTCAGCACGTACTTCTTGCCGCGCAGGTCCTGGGTGCCGAAGTGTTCCTGCAGCGCCATCACGTGGGCCAGTTCCTGGCACGGGTGGGTGATGGTCTCCATGTTGATGACCGGCACCGGCGAGTACTTGGCGAAGCTGTTGAGGACGATGTCCTGGCGATCGTACGCCCAGTCCTGGAACTTGGGGAACGCACGCACGGCGATGATGTCGCAGTAACGGCCCAGCACCTTGGCCACTTCCGCGATGTGCTCTTCCGTGTCGCCGTCCATCACCGTGCCGAGATTGAACTCGATCGGCCACGCATCCTTGCCCGGCTGCAGCACCACCGCGTGGGCACCGAGCTGGAACGCGCCCAGTTCGAAGCTGGTGCGGGTGCGCATGGACGGGTTGAAGAACACCAGCGCGATCGACTTGCCCTTGAGCTGGTCGCCGAGCTTGTTGCGCTTGAACAGCGCGGCCTGGGTCAGCAGCGCGTCAAGATCGCTGCGGCTCCAGTCCTGGGTGTTCAGGAAGTGCTTGTGGGACATCATCTTTCCTTGCGTGGCGGCGCCGGTGGTTCGACGCGGTGGAAGGGAGAACAGGGAAACAGGGTGGAGCGAAAAAGTTTCAGATGAAGCTTTCGGAACATGCATTTTTGAAGCGCGGAAACGAAAAAACCCAGCCGGGAGGCTGGGTTTTCATCGGACGAACAGCAGAAAGCTCCGGTTACCCAGCGAGAATGTGGGGTTCCGGTCGACGGGCACGCGACGTCATGCCAGTGGCCTGGCGGGCGGCGCTGCTGTCGTGCTGGAAGTCGGTGAGCTTCATGGTCGATTATCTTTGCATGGGGGCGGGGTCGACGCAAGACCCCACGCGGCCGGCTGAACAGGCCCGGCGCAGGTCAGGGGATGCTGGCCGCAGCCTGCTCGGGGCCCACCCAGGGGGTGATCGAGACGCGGACCTTCAGCCGGTTGCCGGGGTCTTCCGGCAGCCGCGAGCGGTACTTCGTGCCCTTGTAGACGTAGTCCACGTCATAGGCGATGGGCCGGCGGAACTCACGACCGACCGGCACGATCTTGCAGTCGCGGGTCAGCATGGGGCCGTTGTTGGCCGGCGCCGGGGTCGGATTCTCGGCGGCCACCTCCTGGGCGGCCTCCTCGTCGCTGCGCTTGAACATCGAGCGCACCGAGTCCCAGAAGCGGCCGATCCGGCCCTTGTCTTCCACCGGCTCCTCGCCGGTCACGTTGACCGGGGCCAGGGTGCGGGTCGAGATCGGCTCGCAGTGCTCCTCGGTCCGGGTCGCGCGCAGGGTCTGGAACACCGGCTCGACGTTCAGCACCTGGGCGTAGTCGAACTTCACGTTCTCCACGATCACCACGCGGTTGCGGGGTTCGGCCTCCTGGGCCTGGACCACGACCGGCGCCGCCGACAGGCAGGCCAGGGTCAGCAACGCGGTGGATTTCATTGGCGATGGAAGAAAGGGCACGGCGATAGTGTAGGCAGTGACGACCGGCAGGGGCTGAACATTACCCGTCCGCGCAGTTCCTGCCCACCCCTGCGCCCCCCCCCCTGCCCCGCCCGGCCGCCCTCGGCCATCCCCCCATTGGGGCCCGACACGTTCTAAAATCACAGGCTTGTCCCCCAGCCACAGCCCCATGACCCTGCGCCTGCACAACAACCTGACTCGCCAGCTCGAACCGTTCACCCCGATCGACCCGGCCTGTCCGACCCTGTATGTGTGCGGCCCGACGGTCTACAACTACGTGCACATCGGCAACGCCCGTGGCCCGGTGGTGTTCGGGGTGCTGGCCGACCTGCTGCGGCGCCGCTTCGGTGGCCTGCGCTACGCGCGCAACATCACCGACGTGGATGACAAGATCAACAACGCCGCGCGTGAGCAGGGCGTGCCGATCAGCACCATCACCGACAAGTTCGCCGCCGCCTATCGTGAAGACATGGCCGCGCTGGGCGTGGTGCCGCCGGACATCGAGCCGGAGGTGACCGCGCACATGCCGCAGATCATCACCATGATCGAGCAGCTCATCGCCAACGGGCATGCCTACGCCGCCGAGGGCCACGTGCTGTTCGCGGTGGCCAGCTTCGACGGTTACGGCAAGCTGTCGCGCCGTGATCCGGAGGAAATGCTGGCCGGTGCCCGCGTCGAGGTGGCCCCGTACAAGCGCGATGCCGGCGATTTCGTGCTGTGGAAGCCGTCCAGCGACGACCTGCCCGGCTGGGAATCGCCGTGGGGCCGGGGCCGCCCGGGCTGGCACATCGAGTGCTCGGCGATGGCCGCCGCCCACCTGGGCGAGACCATCGACATCCATGCCGGTGGCGTGGACCTGCAGTTCCCGCACCACGAGAACGAGATCGCGCAGAGCGAATGCGCCCATGGCGGCAGGATCTTTGCCCGCTTCTGGATGCACAACGGCATGCTCAACTTCGGCGGCGCCAAGATGAGCAAGTCGCTGGGCAACATCGAACGCGTGCACGATCTGGTGCGCCAGCACCCGCCCGAGGCGCTGCGCCTGGCCCTGCTGTCGGCCCACTACCGGCAGCCGCTGGACTGGTCCGACGCGCTCATCGAACAGTCCGCGCGCACCCTGGACCGCCTGTACGGCACCCTGCGCGACCTGGCCGACATCACCGCCACGGCGGCGATCCCGGCGGCCGTCGAGGCGACCCTGGACGACGACCTGAACACCCCGCAGGCGCTGGCCGAAGTGGCCCGCATCGCCGGTGAGGCGCGCCGCGCCACCGACCCGGCCGAACGCGCGCGCCTGAAGGGCGAACTGCTCGGCGCCGGCCTGGCACTGGGCCTGCTGCAGGCCGACCCGGCGCAGTGGTTCGGCACCGCGGCCAGCGAAGGCGACGACGATGCACGTATCCAGGCGCTGATCGACGAGCGTGCCGCCGCCAAGCAGGCCCGTGATTTCGCCCGCTCCGACGCCATCCGCGACCAGCTGGCCGCCGAGGGCATCGTGCTGGAAGACACTCCGCAGGGCGTGCGCTGGGTGCGCAAGCGCGCCTGACCCGCCCTGCCCCGTGGCCGCCGCGTCCGGCCACGCCCCCACTGTAGAGACCGTTGTGACCGACTCCCCGTTCCCGCTTGAACCCACCGCCGCCGAAGCCCAGGCCGCCATCGCCGAGGAATTCGCCTTCTTCGGCGACTGGTCCGAGCGCTACCAGTACCTGATCGACCTCGGCCGCAAGCTGCCGGCCTTCCCCGATGCATGGAAGACCGAAGAACACCGCCTGCTCGGCTGCCAGTCGATGGTCTGGATCGTGCCCGAGGGCAACGCGCAGTCGCTGCGCTTCCACGCCATCAGTGATTCGGCCATCGTCTCCGGCCTGATCTTCCTGGCCCTGCGCGTGTATTCCGGGCGCTCGGCGCAGGAGATCCTGGACACCGAACCGAGCTACATCCAGGACATCGGCCTGGCCCGCCACCTGTCGCCCACCCGCAGCAACGGCGTGGCGGCGATGCTGGCCTTCATCCGCGAGACCGCGCAGGCCCAGCTGCAGCGCGAACAGCCGTGACCGCCGCCGCCACCGGAGACGAAGGCGCGCTGGCCCTGCTGGGCCGGCCGGGCTTTGCCAAGCTGCTGGCCTACCGCATCTTTGCGATGCTGTCCTACCAGGTAGTGGCCGTCACCGTCGGCTGGCACATCTACGAAGTCACCCGCAATCCGTTCTCGCTGGGCCTGGTCGGCCTGGCCGAGGTGCTGCCGTTCTTCTGCGTGGCACCGTTTGCCGGCTACCTGGTCGACCACCTGCCGCGTCGCCGGCTGGGCATGGTCGCCTGCGCGGGCCTGGTCGCCACCGCGGTGGTGCTGACCGGCGTGGCTACCGGCTGGCTGCCGTTCCAGGGCGTGTGGCCGATCTATGCCGCCATCGCGCTGACCGGCATGGTCCGCGCCTTCCTGTCGCCCATCTACAACGCGCTGTTTGCCCGCGTGCTGGAGCGCAACCAGTTCGCCCGCGGCGCCGGCCTCGGCAGCGTGGTGTTCCAGTCGGGCATGGTGGTCGGCCCGGCGCTGGGCGGCATTCTGGTCGGCTGGGGCGGCAAGGGCCTGTCCTATGGCGTGGCCACCGCCTTCGCCGTGGTCGCGATGGGCTGCCTGGCCACGCTGAAGGTGAGCGAACCGGTGCACGACGGCCCGGCCGCACCGATCTTCAAGAGCATTGCCGAGGGCGCCCGCTTCGTGGTCGGCAACCGCATCATGGTCGGCGCGATGGCGCTGGACATGTTCTCGGTACTGCTGGGCGGCGTGGTGGCGATGCTGCCGGCCTTCCTGCAGGAGATCCTGCACTACGGCCCCGAGGGCCTGGGCATCCTGCGCGCAGCACCGGCGCTGGGCTCGATCGCGGTTGGCCTGTGGCTGGCCCGCCACCCGCTGCAGAAGAACGCCGGCCGCGTGCTGCTGTTCGCCGTGGCCGGTTTCGGCCTGTGCGTGGTCAGCTTCGGCCTGTCCCAGCACTTCTGGCTGTCGGCGCTGATCCTGCTGTTCTACGGTGCCTTCGACGGCGTCTCGGTGGTGGTGCGTTCAACCATCCTGCAGCTGGCCACGCCGGAGGAGATGCGCGGGCGGGTGTCGTCCATCAATGGCATCTTCATCAGCTCGTCCAACGAGCTGGGCGCGTTCTATGCGGGCACGATGGCGAAACTGCTGGGCCTGGTGCCGGCGGTGGTGCTGGGCGGGTTTGCGGTGCTGAGCGTGGCCGGGATCACGGCATGGAAGAACCCGACGCTGCGGAAGTTGAACCTGCGCGACCTGCAATGATTCGGGCGACGCCGTGGCTTTCTGATGATCGCGACGGCGCCGCGGGTTTCTGACAATCACGCCGGCGCCCTGGCTTTCTGTAGAGTGGGGGGGGGGGGGGGGGGGGGGGGGGGGGGGGGGGGGGGGGGGGGGGGGGGGGGGGGGGGGTGGGGCCGGGGGGGGGGGGGGGGGGGGGGGGGGGGGGGGGGGGGGCGCGCCCCCCCCCCCCCGCGGCCGGGGG
>NZ_JAMOKY010000050.1:0-22617 GCF_024499815.1 Stenotrophomonas testudinis
CCCCCCCCCCCCCCCCCCCGATTTTACAAGCAGAAGACGGCAAACCAGATTAATCGGTACGTCTCGTGGGCTGGGATTTGTTTATAAGAGACAGAGTGCCGCCGCTCGGGTTGCGCCGGCGCCGGCCCCGACCACCACCCCGGCCCAGGTGGCCGCTGCCGGCATCAGTGCCAGCAGCACGCCGCCGCCGTCCTCGCCGGCCGCGATTCTTGCCGGCCAGCCGACCCGTGCCGTGGTGGCCGCCGCACCGGCGCCTGCACCCACGCCTGTCGCGGCACCCGCCGAAGCGCCGCGACCGGCCATGCCCAGCGATGCCTCGCGTATCCGCATGCAGCCGGGCATGCGCCACCTGGTGGTAGCCATCGATCCGGGCCATGGCGGCCAGGATCCGGGCGCCATCGGCCCGACCGGCAAGCGCGAGAAGGACGTCACCCTGGCCGTGGCGCGCGAACTGGCCCGCCAGGTCAACGCGACGCCGGGCCTGAAGGCCTACCTGACCCGCGACAGCGACGTGTTCATCCCGCTGCCGATGCGTGCGCAGAAGGCGCGCGCGAACAAGGCCGACATCTTCATCTCGATCCACGCCGATGCCGCCGAGAACCGTTCGGCCACCGGTTCGTCGGTGTACGTGCTGTCCACCAAGGGCGCCTCCTCGCAGCGCGCGCGCTGGCTGGCCGACAAGGAAAACGCGGCCGATCTGGTCGGTGGCGTGCGCCTGCAGCAGACCGAGGGCACCCTGGCCAACGTGCTGCTGGACCTGGCCCAGAGCGGTTACATGAAGGCGTCCGAAGACGCGGCCGGCCACGTGCTGGGCGGCCTGAAGCGGATCGGCAACAATCACAAGCCGAACCTCGAGCGCGCCAACTTCGCGGTGCTGCGAACCTCGGACATGCCGGCGATGCTGGTGGAAACCGCCTTTATCTCCAACCCGGACGAAGAACGCCGCCTGACCGACCCGGCCTACCAGCGCAAGGTCGCTGGTGCGGTGCTCGATGGCGTGCATACCTTCTTCAGCCGGCAGCCACCGCCGGGCACGCTGTACGCAGCCCGCGCCCAGGCCGAGATCGACGCCGCCGCCACCATGGCCGGCGGCAGCAAGTAACCCGCCGATGGCGGGTTTCTGCTTTCTGTAGAGTCGAGCCGCGCTCGACCGGGCATTACCGGCACCCTGCCAGTCGAGCATGGCTCGACTCTACAACCGGCGGCTCCGTTATCATCCGTGCATGACGTCTGCCCCCCATCCGCGCCCGATCCGGCCGTTGCCGGAAATCCTGATCAACCAGATCGCCGCCGGCGAAGTGGTCGAACGTCCTGCGTCGGTGGTCAAGGAACTGGTCGAGAACGCCATCGATGCCGGCGCCAGCCGTGTCGACATCGACCTGGAAGAAGGCGGTGTGCGGCTCATCCGCATCCGCGACAACGGCAGTGGCATCGCGCCCGAGCAGCTGCCGCTGGCGGTCTCGCGGCATGCCACCAGCAAGATCGCCGATCTCGACGACCTCGAATCGGTGGCGACCCTCGGTTTCCGCGGCGAAGCGCTGCCGTCCATCGCCTCGGTCAGCCGTTTCACCCTGGCCTCGCGCCGCGCGCATGACGAGCACGGCTCGGCGCTGCAGATCGAAGGCGGCAAGATCGGCGAAGTGACCCCGCGCGCGCATGCGCCCGGCACCACCGTAGAGGTGCGTGAGCTGTTCTACAACGTGCCGGCGCGCCGCAAGTTCCTGCGCGCCGAGCGGACGGAAATGGGCCACATCGAAGAATGGCTGCGCTCGCTGGCGCTGGCCCGCCCGGATGTCGAACTGCGCGTGTCGCACAACGGCAAGGCCTCGCGCCGCTACAAGCCCGGTGACCTGTATTCCGATGTGCGCCTGGCCGAGACCCTCGGCGAGGACTTCGCCAACCAGGCCGTGCGCGTGGACCACACCGGTGCCGGCCTGCGCCTGCATGGCTGGATCGCGCAGCCGCATTATTCACGGGCCAGCGCCGACCAGCAGTACCTGTACGTCAACGGCCGCTCGGTGCGCGACCGCAGTGTCGCCCACGCGGTGAAGATGGCCTACGGCGATGTGCTGTACCACGGCCGCCAGCCGGCCTACGTGCTGTTCCTGGAGCTGGACCCGACCCGGGTCGACGTCAACGTGCACCCGGCCAAGCACGAAGTGCGCTTCCGCGATTCGCGCCTGGTCCACGACTTCGTCTACCGCACCTTGAAGGACGCGCTGGCCGATACCCGCGCCGGTGTGTCCGCGCAGGAGATCGGTGCTGGTGCGGTCCATGCTGCAGACATGGGCGGTGCACCGATGCCGTCCAGTGCCGGTGCGTCGGGCTTCGGCCTGGTGCGCGGTGCCGCGCCCGGTTCGGGCGGTGGCGGTGGTGGCTTCTCCGGCTGGCGCCCGCAGCAGCCGCTCGGCCTGCAGGTGGCCGATGCGCCCGCAGCCTATGCCGCGCTGTATGCCGCACCCGGTGCAGGCGAACGCAGTGGTGCGCTGCCGCCGATGCCGAGCGAGAACGGCCTGCCGGTGACCAGTGCCGATGCCGGCGTGCCGCCGCTGGGCTACGCCATCGCCCAGCTGCACGGCATCTACATCCTGGCCGAGAACGCCGAAGGCCTGATCGTGGTGGACATGCACGCCGCCCACGAGCGCATCGGTTACGAACGCCTGAAGAACGCCCACGATGGCATCGGCCTGCAGTCGCAGCCGTTGCTGGTGCCGATCACCCTGGCGGTGGGCGAGCGCGAGGCCGACACCGCCGAGACGGAAGCGGAAACGCTGGCGGCGCTCGGTTTCGAAGTCACCCGCGCCGGCCCGGGCGCGCTGCATGTGCGCAGCATTCCCGCGCTGCTGGCCAACGCCGAGCCGGAAGGCCTGCTGCGCGACGTGCTGACCGACCTGCGCGAGCATGGCCAGAGCCGGCGCATCGCCAGTGCGCGCGACGAGCTGCTGTCGACCATGGCCTGCCACGGCGCGGTGCGCGCCAACCGGCGCCTGACCGTGCCGGAAATGAACGCGCTGCTGCGTGACATGGAAATCACCGAGCGCTCCGGCCAGTGCAACCACGGGCGGCCGACCTGGGCACGTTTTTCGCTGGCGGAAATCGACCGCTGGTTCCTGCGCGGCCGCTGAGGCCCGCAACGTTGAGGGGAGCATCCATGCGTCATCGGGGAGTGGGCGGCCTGCTGGTCGCTGTGTTGCTGGCCGCCTGCAGCCCGGCACCGGCGCCGGTGCCGGTGGTGAAGGAAGATCCGGCGTTCGCGGCGGGGCAGCAGCAGTGGCGCGTGCAGCGCTATGAAGACCTGACCCGGCCCGATGGCTGGACCGCGCTGGTCGGCCTGCACTGGCTGCAGTACAAGTCGCACTTCATCGGCAGCGGCGCCAGCAGCGGCATCCGCCTGGCGGTGGGCCCGGACAAGCTGGGCCTGCTGCGGCGCGAGGGCGACCAGTGGTGGTTCAGCCCCGAAGCCGGGGTGGACGTCAGCCTGGACGGGCAGCCGGTGCGTGGCCGCGTGCGCATGAACACCGACAAGGATCCGGCGCCCACCGTCCTCACCTTCGATGGCGGCAAGGGCCAGCTGAGCATCATCCGCCGCGGCCCGCGCGATGCGCTGCGGGTCAAGCATGCTGACGCGGATGCGCGCCGCGATTTCGCCGGCATCCAGTACTGGCCCGGCGGTCCCGACTGGCAGGTGCAGGCGCATTTCATCGCCCATCCCGCCGGCAAGACCCTGCCGATCGTGGACATCACCGGCCTGACCACCGAAATGCCGAATGCCGGCGCGGTGGAGTTCGAGCGCGACGGCCGCAGCTGGCGCATGGAAGCGATCGGTGCGCCCGGCGAGCCCCTGTTCCTGGTCTTCGCCGACCGCACCAGCGGCCACGGCAGCTATCCGGCCGGTCGCTACCTGGACATCGATGCACCGGCCGCCGATGGCAGCGTGCGCATCGATTTCAACCATGCCTACAACCCACCCTGTGCCTTCACCCCGTATGCGACCTGCCCGCTGGCGCCCCCGGAAAACCGGTTGGACCTGCGCGTGGACGCCGGCGAGAAGGCGTACCACCTGCCTGAAGGAGAAGGCTGATCATGTCGATCAGATCATTGTTGCGCGGCGCCGTGCTGCTGATGGCCTGCGCGGTCGCCCCCCTGGCCTCTGCGCATGGCGCGCCGGCTGAAGCGCCGGCCGCCAAGCCGCCGGTGCCGCTGCTGTGGAAGGTGACCGGCCCGGGCGATGCGCGTGTCTACCTGCTGGGTTCGTTCCACCTGCTGAAGCCCACCGATTACCCGTTGTCGGCCGATGTCGAGCAGGCCTTCACCGCGTCCAAGCGGGTGCTGTTCGAAGTGTCGCCGGAGGAAATGGAATCGACCCAGGCGGCCACCCAGATGGTGCAGACCGCGATCCGCCGCGATGGCAGTGAACTGAAGCGCGACCTGGATGACGCCACCTGGCAGAAGCTGCAGGCCTACGCCACCCAGAACAAGCTGCCGCTGGGGCAGCTGCAGGGCATGAAGAGCTGGTTCGTCGCGCTCAACATCACCATCGGGCAGATGCAGAAGATGGGCCTGGATGCGAACCTCGGCCTGGACCGTCATTTCATGGCGCAGGCGAAGAAAGCGGGCAAGCAGACCGGCGGGCTGGAGGACATGCAGAGCCAGATCAACCTGCTGGACGGCATGAGCCTGCAGGAGCAGCGGCAGATGATGGCCGAGGCGCTGGACCAGGCCGACAAGGGCGACGAGCAGTCGCTGATGCTGCACGAGGCCTGGCGCCGTGGCGATGACCGCGTGCTGTGGAACAAGATGGCCGTGGAGATGCGCCAGCAGTATCCGCAGCTCTACCAGCGCATCAACACCGCGCGCAACGATGCGTGGGTGCCCAAGCTGCTGCCGTATCTGCAGGACGGGCAGGGCGGCACCCTGGTGGTGGTGGGTGGCCTGCACCTGCTGGGCAGCGATGGCGTGGTGGAGAAGCTGAAGGCCAAGGGCTACAAGGTCGAGCGCGTCTGCACGGGCTGCAAGTTGAAGCGCTGACGCTACCCGGTCGAAGCCACTGGTCTTAGGCATCCAGAACAGAAACGGCGCGCCAGAGGGCGCGCCGTTTTCGTGTCAGGCGGTGCAGTCGCCTCAGCGCCGGGTCTTGCCACCCGTGCCGCTGCTGGTGCCCGGCTCGCTCGGCTTGTTGCCGGTGCCGGTGCCCGTACCGCCGGGGCGCGGGCCGCCAAAGCCGGTGCCCATGTTGCGCTGGAATTCCTGCCACAGCTCGAGGTTGCGCTCGGTCAGCTGGTTCATCATCGCCCACGGGGTCTGGCCCAGCAGGTTGCCCATCTGCTGGCGGAACTGCTGCTGCTGGTCCAGGAAGACCTGCATGCTGCGCTCCAGGTAGTTGCCCATGAAGCCCTGCAGCGAATCGCCGTAGAAGCGGATCAGCTGGCTCAGCAGCTGGGTGGACAGCATCGGTTCGCCGTCCTGCTCCTGGTCGGCGATGATCTGCAGCAGGACCGAACGGGTCAGGTCGTCGCCGCTCTTGGCGTCGCGGACCTCGAAGTCTTCACCATCCAGGATCAGCTGGCGCACATCCTCTATGGTGATGTAGCTGGAAATTTCGGTGTCGTAGAGACGGCGGTTCGGATACTTCTTGATGATGCGGGTCGCAGCCATGAAGCGGTCACTCGTCACTGTAGATGTGCAGCATGGCGCAGTGCACAAGCCTTGGCAACCGCTGCAGGCCCCGCCGGGCTTGGGTTTCACGCCCGATCATGTTGCGCAGCAAGGGTTTGCGTGCTGCGCAGCATGACCAACGGCAGGGAGCTTTGCGTGCCCGCTGCCGCTGCCTGCGGCCTTACCAGCCCATGTGGTGGCCGCCGTTGATGTCCAGGTTGCTGCCGGTGATCCAGGCGGCCTCGTCGGCGACCAGGAAGGACACGCCGTAGGCGATCTCCTCCGGCTTGCCCAGGCGCCCGGTGGGGATGTCGGCGATGATCTTGGCGCGCACTTCCTCCGGCACCGCCATCACCATGTCGGTGGCGACGTAGCCCGGCGAGATGGTGTTGACGGTGATGCCGAAGCCGGCGTTCTCGCGGGCCAGCGAAATGGTGAAGCCGTGCATGCCGGCCTTGGCGGCGGCGTAGTTGGCCTGGCCGTACTGGCCCTTCAGGCCGTTGATCGAGCTGATCTGGATGACCCGGCCCCAGCCGCGGCGGCGCATGCCTTCGATGACCGGGCGGGTGACGTTGAACACCGAATTGAGGTTGGTGTTGATCACGTCGTGCCACTGGTCAGCACGCATGCGGTGGAAGGTGGTGTCGCGGGTAATGCCGGCGTTGTTGACCAGGATCTCGACCGGGCCCAGCTCGGCTTCCACCGCGCGGATCAGCGCTTCGGCGCTTTCCGGGTCGGACACATCGCCGGGGAAGATCGACACGTGGTAGCCGCGTTCGGTCATGGCCTGCTGCCAGGCGCGGGCCTTGGCCTCGTCGCGGTAGTTGGTGGCGACCCGGTGGCCCTGGTCGGCCAGGCGTTGGCAGATGGCGGTACCGATGCCGCCGGTTCCGCCGGTGACCAGTGCGACGCGAGAAGTCATGGAATGCTGTCCGGGTTTCAGGTGGGGGAAAGGGGATTCTGCAACATCGGCGCGGAAAGTGCGCCCGCTGGCGGCGGGCCCGCTCCGATCAGGATGTCGGAACGCGGCAGCCGCGTCGGGTCGAAGGCCTGGCGTGCGGCGGCCAGCAATGCGGGCAATGCGTCGGTGCCGCCCAGCGCGGTGGGTGCCTGGCCCAGCAACTGCCACAGCTGGCGCAGCACCGGCACCGGCCGGCTGCTGTCCACCGGCAGAGCGGCGAGGGACTTGGACAGCTTGTGGCCCGGCGCATCCAGCAGCAATGGCAGGTGCCAGTAGCGCGGAACCGGCAGCCCCAGCGCCTGCTGCAGCAGGATCTGCCGCGCGGTGGAATCGAGCAGGTCGGCGCCGCGGACCACTTCGGTCACGCCCTGCGCCGCATCGTCCACCACCACGGCCAGCTGGTAGGCCCAGCAGCCATCCGCGCGGCGCAGCACGAAATCACCGACCTCGGCATGCACGTCCTGGGTCTGCAGGCCGCGCAGTCCATCTTCGAACCGGACCACGCTGCCCGGCGGCACACGAAAGCGGACGGCAGGGTCCGGTCGCGGCTGTCGCGCCACGCAGCGATGGTGGAGGCCGCCGCTGGCGGCCACTTCGCTGCGGCTGCAGTGGCAGACGAAGGCCCGGTCGCTGGCCAGCAGTGAGTCCAGCGCGGCCTGGTAGGCGTCGCCGCGCGCGCTCTGCCAGAGCACCTCGCCGTCGTGGTCCAGGCCGAATGCGGCCAGGGCCTGCAATTGTGACTGCGCCGCGCCGGCGACCGTGCGCGGTGGGTCGACATCCTCGATGCGCAGCCGCCACAGGCCGCCGTGATGGCGCGCAAGCAGCCAGCTGCCGAAGGCGGCGAGCAGGGAACCGGCGTGCAGCAGGCCGGTGGGCGAGGGCGCGAAGCGGCCGCAGGGAATAGGCGAAGTCATGCTGGCTGAATCGTCGGTCAGGTTGGCGCTTGAATTCAAGCTGACTGCACCGCAAATTGGCAGATATCGACCCCTTCCGAGCCGGAATTCCCCATGTTTACCCGCGTAGCCCTTTTCCTGGCCACCAACCTTGCGGTGCTGATTCTCGCCGGCATCGTGATGTCCATCCTGGGCGTGGACTCCCGTTCGATGAGCGGCCTGCTGGTCATGGCTGGCATCTTCGGCTTTGGTGGTTCCTTCATCTCGCTGCTGCTGTCCAAGTGGATGGCCAAGCGTTCCACCGGTGCGGTGGTCATCACCGAACCGCGCAACCCGACCGAGCGCTGGCTGCTGGCCACCGTCGAGCGCCAAGCCAAGGCGGCCGGCATCGGCATGCCGGAAGTGGCCGTGTATGACGGCCCGGAGATCAACGCCTTCGCCACCGGTGCCAACCGCAACAACGCGCTGGTGGCGGTGTCCACCGGCCTGCTGCACAACATGAGCGAGGACGAGGCCGAAGCAGTGCTGGGCCACGAAATCGCCCACGTCGCCAACGGTGACATGATCACCATGGCGCTGCTGCAGGGCGTGCTGAACACCTTCGTGATCGTGCTGGCCCGCGTGGTCGGCGGCATCATCGACAGCGCGCTGTCGGGCAACCGCGAAGGCGGCGGCCGTGGCTTTGCCTACTTCATCATCGTGTTCGTACTGGAGATGGTGTTCGGCCTGTTCGCGACGATGATCTCGATGTGGTTCTCGCGTCACCGCGAGTTCCGTGCCGACGCCGGTGGTGCCTCGCTGGCCGGTCGCCAGAAGATGATCGCCGCGCTGGAGCGCCTGCAGCTCAACCACGGCCAGAGCACGCTGCCGACCCAGATCGCGGCCTTCGGCATTGCCGGTTCGACGGCGAAGAAGCTGTTCATGAGCCACCCGCCGCTGGAAGAGCGCATTGCCGCGCTGCGCGCTTCGACCGCCGCGTAAGCGACGGGTTTCAACCCGGAGACACCAACGCCCGGCCATGTGCCGGGCGTTTTGTTTCTCCAGCGCGGCGGCGGTTGTCACGTTGGTCTGTAGAGCCGAGCCCACGCTCGGCTGCCTTTCGCGCTGCGCGCGTAAGTCGAGCATGGCTCGACTCTACAGCGGCCCATCCACGGTCATGTGCCGGGGTCTGTAGAGCCGAGCCCACGCTCGGCTGTCTTTCGCGCTGCGCGCGCTAGTCGAGCATGGCTCGACTCTACAAAAGGCGGGCCATGCCCGGCGCGCGGCACAAACAGAAACGGCACCCTTGCGGATGCCGTTTCGGTGAACCGCGCTGACTGGATGCTTAGAACTTGGCGTCGAACTCGGCGGCGTAGCCGGTGTTCACCAGCACCTTCTGCAGCGACTCGGCCACCTTCAGGTTGCCGGCCACGACCTGCTGGGTGTCTGGGCCACGGTTGTCCATGCGGGCCAGGGTCGCGCCCTTGAAGTCGCAGACCTTGCCGCCGGCTTCGCGGACCAGCAGCACGCCGGCCGCGATGTCCCAGGCCTTCACGCCTGCTTCGAAGTAGGCATCGGCGCGGCCACAGGCCACGTAGGCCAGGTCCAGCGCGGCCGAACCACTGCGGCGGATGTCCTCGGCCTGCACCAGCAGGGCGTCGACCGCCTTCAGCTGGGCGCTGGCGCGGGCACGCTCGCGCGGGGCGAAACCGGTGTGGATCATGGTGCCGCCCAGGTCCTTGCGGTCGGCCACGCGGATGCGGCGGTCGTTGAGCACGGCACCGGCGCCACGGCTGGCGGTGAACAGTTCATTGCGCAGCGGATCGAAGATGACCGCATCGGTCGGCTCGCCGTTTTCCACCAGGGCGATCGACACGCAGTAGTGCGGCACGCCGCGCAGGTAGTTGCTGGTGCCGTCCAGCGGGTCGATGACCCACATGTTGCGGTGGCCACCCTGCACGCCGCCTTCTTCGCCGAACACGCCGTACTCGGGGTAGGCGCGCTTGAGTTCCTTGACGATCACCTTTTCGGCGTCGGCATCGACTTCGCTGGCGTAGTCCATCCGGCCCTTCTGCACTACGTTGAGCGCCTCGAGCTTGTTGATGTTGCGCAACAGGACGTTGCCGGCGAGGCGGGCGGCCTTGACCATGACGGTGACGGCGGGTTTCTGCATGGCGTGGGCTCCCGGAAAGGCAGAAGAGGTAGGGCTGGCGGGGGAAAAGAGCGGGTCCGGCGCAGTGGCCGGCCGCACAGTTTACCATTGGTCTTCGTCCAGCTCGACAATTTCCCTGTTCATGTCCCAGTTTCCTGCCGCCACCCGCCTCCGATTCGTCCTGGTCGGTACCCAGCACCCCGGCAACATGGGGGCCGCCGCCCGCGCCCTGAAGACCATGGGCCTGGCCCGCATGCTCCTGGTCGCCCCCGAAAAGCCGCTGGACGAGGAGGCCTTCCGCCGCTCGGCCGGTGCCGAAGACGTGCTGGGTGACGCGCCGGTGGTGGCCACCCTGGCCGAGGCCGTGGCCGACTGCACCCTGGTGCTGGGCTGCACCGCGCGCGCGCGCCGGGTCCGGCTGGAGGAATACCTGCCGTCCGACGCGGCCGCCCGCGCGGTGGCCAAGGCCGGCGAGGGCGCCGAGGTGGCCCTGGTGTTCGGCCGCGAGCGCACCGGCCTGACCAACGAAGAGCTGCAGCTGTGCCACGCGGCGGTGCATATCCCGTCCGACCCGGCGTTCAGCTCGCTCAACCTGGCCGCCGCCGTGCAGGTGCTGGCCTATGAAACGCGCATGCAGCTGCTGGGCGCGCAGCCGGCGGCCGAGGCCGAGCCGGCCGACGTCCGCGAGCCGGTGGCCAGCCACGAGCAGATGGAGAGCTTCTTCGCCCAGCTTGGCGACACCCTGGACGAGATCGATTTCCACAAGGGCCGTGCGCCCGAGTCGGCGATGCGCAAGCTGCGCCGCCTGTTCCTGCGTGGCGAGCCGACCGAACAGGAAGTGCGCCTGCTGCGCGGCATCCTGGCCGATACCCAGCGCATGGCGCGGCTGGCCCGGGAAAACGGCACGTAAGGCTGACGACGGTCTCATTTTTTCGGGTAGTCTGTCTGGATACCCTGGGGGATGAGCTTGTGTCGGCTTCATGTAAGGCAACGCAGTGGGGATTGCTGAGCCTGGTTCCATGGCGGACTGTCCGCGCGGCCACGGCCGTGGCGAGCGCGCTGCGGGCGTGGTATCGGATCGACAAGGTCACAGAAACAACGAAGGGCCGGGCGCTGCTGCAGCGTCCGGCAGCCGCGCGTGCGCGGTGCAGTGGATGGGAGTGGGCAGTGCAGTCGGGACACGTACGGATGGAAGTGGCATGAAGTGGCTCGGCTCGGGAATGCAGGCCCGTTTCCTGCTCGCGATGGGCGGGGCGATGCTGGTGGTGGTGGCGATCCTGGCGGTGATGCTGGGCCGCCAGGCGACGATGCAGAGCGAGGTGAAGAGCCTCAGCGGTGGCGTCATCCATGAATTGTTCGACCGCAGCGTGCGCAGCCGCGGCGAAGCGTTGGCGCGCGAGCTGTCCGATTCGCTGGCCAACCCGCTCTATTACAACGACCTGGGCCAGGTGGGCGCGCTGGTGCGCTCGACCTCGCGGCAGCAGGTGGTGCGCTATGTGCTGGTGTTCGACAGCAAGGGCCGGCTGGTGCATGACGGCTCGGTCGGCGTGCCCGGCTTCGGCAAGCCGATGACCGACCCGTTGGCCACGGCGGCGACCGCCGCGCAGGACCTGCTGGTGCAGCAGTCAGCCAGCGTGCTCGACAACACCATGCCGATCATGGTCGGCAAGCAGCGCATCGGCGGCGTCCGCGTGGGCATGGCGCTGGACGAGGTCAGGGAACGCGAGCTGGCCGCCAATGCCACCCTTGGCGAGCGCCTGCAGCAGGTCGGCAGCCGCCACCTCGGCTGGCTGCTGCTGATGCTGGCCCTGCTGGTGGTGATCGGGGTGACGGTCATCCTCTATGTGCAGCGCACCCTGGTGACGCCGATCCGTGACCTGGCCGCCGCCGCGCGTCGCATCGAAGCCGGTGATTACCAGGCGCCGCTGCGGGAGAACACCCGCGATGACGAGGTCGGCGAGCTGGTGCGCGGCTTTGCCCGCATGCGTGATGCGATCGCCCGCCATGACCGCGAAGTGCGGCACATGGCCTACACCGATGCACTGACCGGGCTGACCAACCGCCTGGCATTCCGCGAGGCGCTGGACCACCGGCTGATGGCCGCGCGCGCGTCCAAGCACCGGCTGGGCCTGCTGTTTGCCGATATCGATGACTTCAAGCGGGTCAACGACACGCTGGGCCACGAGGCCGGTGACGAAGCCCTGCTGCAGTTCGCCCAGCGCATCGGCCAGGCCGTGGCCGAGGCCGGCGGCGATGATGCGCTGCTGGCGCGGTTCGGTGGCGATGAATTCGTGATTCTGGTCGGCGACGGCGACGTGGCCGCCAACGCCCGCCTGCTGGCCGAAGTGCTGGTGCGCGAGCTGGGCAAGCCGCTGGTGGTGCAGGGCAGGGAGCTGTTCCTGGGCACCTCGATCGGCGTGACGCTGTACCCGGACGACGCGGCCGACGCCACCACGCTGCTGAAGAACGGCGACATCGCCATGTACCAGGCGAAGATGGCCGGCAAGAACTGCTACCGCCACTACAGCCGGGCGATGGACCACGCGGTCGAGCGCCGCGTGCACATGGAACAGGAGCTGCGCGGCGCCTGGGAGCGCGGCGAGCTGCGCCTGGCCTACCAGCCGATCTTCCGCATGCGCGACCGCCGCCTGGTGGGCGTGGAAGTGCTGCTGCGCTGGCAGCACCCGACCCTGGGCACGATTCCGCCGTCGGTGTTCATCGAAGTAGCCGAGCAGAGCGGCCTGATCGAGGTGATCGGCCCGAAGGTGCTGCGTGCGGCCTGCATGGAAGCCTCGCAGTGGCCGCGTGGCGCGGTCGGCGACGAGCTGTTCGTGTCGGTGAACGTGTCACCGCGCCAGCTGCGTGGCGGCGAACTGCCGGCGCTGGTGGCGCAGTGCCTGCACGAATCCGGGCTGCCGTCCTCGCGCCTGCACCTGGAGCTGACCGAAACCGCGGTGATCGGCGACGAGATGCTGGCCGCGCAGCTGCTGGACAAGCTGCACCGCACCGGCGTGAAGGTCTGGCTGGACGACTTCGGCACCGGCTTCTCCGGCCTGAGCCACCTGCGCCAGGTACCGGTGGACGGCGTCAAGATCGACAAGAGCTTCGTGGCCGACATGCAGCGCGACCCGGACGACCTGGCGCTGACCACGGCGATCATCGCCATGGCCCATGCGCTGGGCATTACCGTGGTGGCCGAGGGCATCGAGCAGGAAGCGCAGTACGAACTACTGGCCCAGCGCGGCTGCGACCTGGGCCAGGGCTACTGGTTGAGCCACCCGGTAACTGCCACCGAAGTGGTGCGGATGATCGACTCCGGGCTGTAACGGCTGTTCCGGGGTCAGATCCCGTTTTCTGCGAAAAAGGGATCTGACCCCGGTGGTGCGATTACACCGGGCGCTTGCTGGGGTCGCCGGGCAGTTCGCGCACCAGCTTGGGAATCAGGTAGCCGGACAGGCGGGCGGTCAGGCCGGCGATCAGGGCCTTGGCCCGGGTGTCGTCCACTTCGAAGTGGGCCACGCCCTCGACCTTGTCCAGCTGGTGCAGGTAGTAGGGCAGCACGCCGGCGGCGAAGCTGCGCTCGCTCAGGTCCTGCAGTGCCTGCACGCTGTCGTTGACCCCGCGCAGCAGCACGGCCTGGTTCAGCAGCTGCGCGCCGAGGCCGCGCAGGCGTGCCATCGCGGCATCCACGCTGGCATCGAATTCATTGGCATGATTGGCGTGCACCACGATGGCCAGCGGCCACGGCAGGCTGCCCAGCCAGGCCAGCAGTTCTTCGTCCACGCGCTCGGGCAGCACGATCGGCAGACGGGTGTGGATGCGCAGGCGGCGGATGTGCGGAATCTGGCGCAGGGCGTCGGTCAGCTCGACCAGCTTGTGCGTGGCCAGCGACAGCGGATCGCCGCCGGACAGGATCACCTCGTCGATGTCCGGGTCGGCCGCGATGGCCGCCACGGCCTCCTGCCAGCCACCCTTGGCGGCATTCTCCGCGCCGTAGTCGAAGTGGCGGCGGAAGCAGTAGCGGCAGTTGATCGCGCAGCTGCCGGTGGCCACCAGCAGGGCCCGGCCGCGGTACTTCTGGATGACCCCTGTGGCCTTCTTGGCGGCACCATCGCCGACCGCGTCGAAGCTGAACCCGGGCGCCGGGCGCATCTCCTCGTCGATCGGCAGCACCTGGCGCAGCAGCGGGTCGGCCGCATCGCCGGGGCGCATGCGGGTTACGAAGCCTTCCGGCACGCGCAGGGCGAACTGGGCCATGGCCGCCTCCGAGACGCCCAGTGCCGCCGGGTCCAGTTGCAGCCGCGCCAGCAGGGCGTGCGGGTCGCGCAGTGCCTGGCGCCAGAGCTGCTGCCAGCGCGCGGGCGCGCCTGGCGACTGGGGCCGGGGGAAGGCGGAAGGCTGCATGGAGAGGGGGCCTGCGGTTATCATGGGGGCATAAACAGTTGCCCACCGGGGGTCCGGTGGGTTTTCCATTCTACCGGCTCGCCGCACGCGCGGCGGTTTCGCCATTTGAGGAGCTTGAGCATGGCCACTGCGGGCATGAACGATGTCAAGAACGGGATGAAGATCCTGGTCAACAATGAACCGGCCGTCATCTCCGAGACCGAGTTCATCAAGCCGGGCAAGGGCCAGGCTTTCACCCGCGTGCGCTATCGCTTCATCCGCTCGGGCCGCACCGTGGAAATGACCATGAAGGCCACCGATGACGTGGAAGTGGCCGACGTTGTCGATACCAACATGGATTACATGTACAGCGACGGCGAGTACTGGCACTTCATGGACCCGGAAACCTTCGAGCAGGTCCAGGCCGACAAGGCCGGCATGGGCGGCGCCGAGAAGTGGCTGAAGGGCGAAGAGTCCTGCATCGTCACCCTGTTCAACGGTTCGCCGATCTTCGTGCAGCCGCCGAACTTCGTCGAGCTGAAGATCACCGAGACCGATCCGGGCGTCCGTGGCGACACCTCGGGCGGCGGCGGCAAGCCGGCTACCCTGGAAACCGGCGCCGTGGTCCGCGTGCCGCTGTTCGTCAACCAGGATGAAATCGTCAGGGTCGACACCCGCTCGGGCGAATACTCCGCGCGCGTCAAGTAATCCGGCGCAGCCGGATTACCTGGAAGAGCCGAGCCCACGCTCGGGTACGCGCCATCGCATTCGCGCTGGCGCTCCCATGATCTGCTTCGGCAGATCATGGGCCCCGCTTCACGAGTCTCCAGACCCCGCCGCCTCGCGGCAGCCCCTGACTCAGGGCCGCGTCCCCCAGAAGTATCTCGCCGCCCCCACAGCCAAGTGAGCCCGCATGAGCGATAGCCCGCACCTCCCTGAAGCCTGCGACCTGCTCATCGAAGCCGGTTATGTCGTTCCGATCGAGCCGCATGCGGTGGTGCTGGAAGACCATGCCGTCGCCGTGCGTGGCAGCGAAATCGTCGCCATCCTGCCGCGTGCCGAGGCCCGCGCGCGCTTCCGCGCGACCCAGGTGGTCAGCCGCCCCGACGCGGCGCTGATGCCCGGCCTGGTCAACGCGCACACGCACAACCCGATGACCCTGCTGCGCGGCGTCGCCGACGACCTGCCGCTGATGACCTGGCTGCAGCAGCACATCTGGCCGGTGGAAGCGGCGGTGATCGGCCCGGAATTCGTGGCCGACGGCACCACCCTGGCCATCGCCGAGATGCTGCGCGGCGGTACCACCTGCGCCAACGAGAACTACTTCTTCGGCGACGTGCAGGCTGCGGTCTACAAGAAGCACGGTTTCCGCGCGCTGGTCGGCGCGGTCATCATCGATTTCCCCACCGCCTGGGCCAAGACCGACGACGAGTACTTCGCCAAGGCCGGTGAACTGCATGACCAGTGGCGCACCGATCCACTGATCGGCATCGCGTTCGCGCCGCATGCGCCGTACACGGTCAACGATGCCAATTTCGAGCGCGTGCGGATGCTCTCCGACCAGCTCGACATGCAGGTGCACCTGCACACCCACGAGACCGCGCAGGAAATCAACGATTCGATCAAGCTGCACGGCCAGCGCCCGTTGGCGCGGCTGGATCGCCTCGGCCTGGTCAACGACCGCCTGATCGCGGTGCACATGACCCAGCTGACCGATGCGGAAATCCACCTGTGCGCCGAGCGTGGCGTCAGCGTGGTGCATTGCCCGGAATCGAACCTGAAGCTGGCCTCCGGTTTCTGCCCGGCCTGCGCCCTGCAGCGCGCCGGCGTCAACCTCGCCATCGGTACCGATGGCTGCGCCAGCAACAACGACCTGGACATGTTCAGCGAGAACCGCACCGCGGCGATCCTGGCCAAGGCCGTGGCCGAGGATGCGACCGCGCTGGACGCGGCCACCACGCTGCGTGCCTCGACCCTGGGCGGCGCCCGCGCGCTGGGCTTTGGCGAGCGCATCGGTTCGATCGAGGTCGGCAAGCAGGCCGACCTGGTCTGCGTCGACCTGTCCGCGCTGGAAACCCAGCCGCTGCACAACGTGCTGTCGCAGCTGGTGTACGCCACCGGCCGCCAGCAGGTCAGCGACGTCTGGATTGCCGGCAAGCCGAAGCTGGTGCAGCGCGAGCTGGTCGGCATGGACCTGCCGGGCATCATCGCCAACGCGCGCCAGTGGCGCGAGCGCATCCGTCATATCCGCGCCTGATTCCAGGCGCTGCAAGGACTTCCCCATGACTGCCCCCCACGCTTCCTCCAATTTCGATCAGGCCGAGCTGGACAAGTTCGCCGCACTGGCCAACCGCTGGTGGGATGCCGACGGCCCGCAGAAGCCGCTGCACGCCCTGAACCCGGTGCGCCTGCAGTACGTGGCCGACCGCGTGACGCTGCGCGGTGCGCGCGTGCTCGACATCGGCTGCGGTGGCGGCCTGCTGAGCGAAGCGCTGGCCCAGGCCGGTGCCGATGTCACCGCGATTGACCTCGCCCCTGAACTGGTCAAGGTCGCGCGCCTGCATGCGCTGGAAAGCGGCGCCAAGGTCGACTACCGGGTGCAGGCCGCCGAGGATCTGGCGGCCGAACAGCCGGGCAGCTTCGACGTGGTCACCTGCATGGAAATGCTCGAGCACGTGCCCGACCCGGGCGCGATCATCGAGGCCTGCAAGCGCCTGCTGAAGCCCGGTGGCCACCTGTTCCTGTCGACCATCAACCGCACCGCGGCCGCCTTCGCGGTGGCGATCGTCGGCGCCGAGTACGTGGCACGGCTGCTGCCCAAGGGCACCCACCACTACCAGGAATTCATCAAGCCGGCCGAGCTGGCGCGCTGGCTGCGCGAGGCGGACGTGCAGCTGGTGGACGTGAGCGGCATGGCCTACGAGCCGTGGCGCAACCACGCCCGCCTGAGCAGCCGCACCGATATCAACTACCTGGCCTACGCGGTCAAGCCTGCATGACCACGGCCGGCTTCCCGCGGGCGGTGCTGTTCGACCTGGACGGCACCCTGCTGGACAGTGCGCCGGATTTCGTCGCCACCTGCGATGCGATGCTGGCCGGGCGCGGCCGTGCGCCGATCGATCCTGCGCTGCTGCGCCCGGTGGTGTCCAAGGGCTCGCGTGCGATGTTGACCGCCGCCTTCCCGGATCTGGACGCGGCCGACCGCGATGCGCTGATTCCCGAGTTCCTGCAGCGCTATGAAGCGCTGATCGGCCAGCACGCGGTGCTGTTCGACGGCGTGGCTGGCATGCTCGCCGCGCTGGATGCCGCAGGCACCGTGTGGGGCATCGTCACCAACAAGCCGGAATACCTGGCGCGCCTGATCCTGCCGCAGCAGGGCTGGCAGCAGCGCTGTGCGGTGCTGGTGGGTGGTGACAGCCTGGCCGAGCGCAAGCCGCATCCGCTGCCGCTGCTGCACGCCGCGCAGGCGATTGGCGTTGCCGCCGAAGACTGCGTGTACGTGGGCGACGACGAGCGCGACATCATCGCCGCACGCGCGGCGGCCATGCCGTCGGTGGCGGCGCTGTGGGGCTACCGCCTGCACAGCGACGATCCGCTGGCCTGGCAGGCCGACGTACTGGTGGAAAACGCCGAACTTCTGCAACTGGCCAGTCTCTGGCCGACCCGGCCGGCAGCCCCGGCCCAGCCGTAAGGAATGACATAGTGAGCAGTACCGCGCTGGACAGTTTCCTCGACAAGTGGCGCAGCCGTTGGCCGGAATGGTCGGTGGCCGCCCCGTTCGTGGCCGAATCGCAACGCGAGCTCGCGGTGGCGTGGTTCGCGCTGCTGCAGGAATTCGACGACATGCTCAACACCAGCGGCGATCCGATGCCGGCCGACGCCAAGCTGGCGTGGTGGGGCGAGGAGCTGCGCAGCTGGGCCGGGCAGCGCTCGCGCCATCCGCTGGGCCGCCTGCTGGAGCCGGTGCGTGCACCGTGGGCGCAGCTGGCCGAAACCCTGCCGGACTTGGTCGAGGCGCGCACGGTTGCACTCGATGCGGCCAGTGCCGAGCGCGCGCTGGCCAACTACGCCGACGCGGTGGCGGCGGTGGAAGTGGTGCTGTTCAACGACACGCCGCGCAAGGGCGCTGGCCGTGCCGTGCAGCTGCAGACCCTGGCCCAGCGCCTGCAGGATGCGGGCGTGGCCGGCGTGCCGCGCAGCCTGCTGGACGAGGACGCCAGCAACGCCACGCAGCGTTGGGCGCAGCACCTGTTGAAGGGCTGGGCGACCCGCGTGCCGGGCCCGCGCGCGCGCCGCGTCTGGTCCAGCCTGGCCCGCGCCCGCGTGGCCGCGCAGGCCGCAGGCAAGCCGATCGAAGCGACCCCGGTGCGCACCCTGCTGCGTGTGTGGTGGGCCGCACGCGGTTGATGCCGCTGCGCTCGCCGGGCTTGGCCCGGCGAGGATACATACGCGTTATTTGCGTTCCAGCACCAGCAACGGATCGATGCGGGTGTCGAACCAGTTCATGCCCCAGTGCAGGTGCGGGCCGGTGGCACGACCGGTGGCGCCGACGGCGGCGATCACCTGGCCCTGGGTCACCCGGTCGCCGGCCTTCACGTCGATGCGCGACAGGTGCAGGAAGTTCGAGCTGACGCCGTAACCGTGGTCGATCAGCAGGGTGCCGCCGGTCAGGTACAGGTCCGGGCCGGCGAAGGTCACCACGCCGGCGGCCGGGGCCTTCACCGGGGTGCCGGTGGGCACGGCGATGTCCATGCCGGAATGGCCGGCGCCGGGCTGGCCGTTGTACACGCGCGCATTGCCGAAGCGGCCGCTGATGCGGCCCTGCACCGGCCAGATGAAGGTCTGGGTGAAGTCGGTGCGGTCGTCATCGCGGGCGCGCGCGGCGGTCACCTGCGCCTGTTCGCGCTTGATCCGCTCCGCAATCGCCGGTGGTGGGTTGACCGTCTTCGGCGGCACGCCGTTGACGCGCTCGGTCGGCCAGTCGCGCGGGGTCACGTTGATGGTGGCGGTTTCGCTGCCACCATCGGGTCGCTGCACCTGTACCTGCAGCGGGCCCTTTTCATCACGGCCTATGCCGAACACCACGCTGCCGTAGCTGCTCACCCGCAGCTGGCGGCCGGCGTACTGCACGCGGCTGCCGGCGGGTACCTTGCCGATCACCAGGGCGCCCTGCGACGCGCTGGCCGGGAACACCACGCGGCTGTCGATCAGGCTGCCGATGCCATCCTGCGCCTGTGCTGCCGGTGCGGTGAACAGGGGAGCGGCCAGCAGCAGCGCCCCGATCATCAGTGCCGGACGCATCAGCGGTCGTAGGTCATGCGCTGGCCGGCGGGTTCGCCCACCAGCTTGCTGCCGTCCCACACCAGCTGGCCGTTGACCCAGGTCGAGGCCACGCGCGAGCGGAAGGTGGTGCCTTCGAACGGCGACCAGCCGCACTTGGACAGCACGTCCTCGCGCTTGACGGTGAACGGCACGTCTTCCACCAGCACCAGGTCGGCGAAATAGCCTTCGCGCAGGAAGCCGCGCTCTTCCACGTCGAACAGCTGCGCCGGGGCGTGGGCGAACTTCTGCACCACCTGCTCGCGGGTCAGCTTGCCTTCGTGCACGCGCTCCAGCGCTGCCACCAGCGCGTACTGCACCAGCGGCAGGCCGGACGGCGCCTGTGCGTAGGGCTTCTGCTTCTCTTCCCAGGTGTGCGGGGCATGGTCGGTGGCCAGCACGTCCAGCACGTCATCGGCCAGCGCAGCGGTGATCGCTTCGCGGTCGGAGACTTCCTTGATGGCCGGGTTGCACTTGATCAGGTTGCCCTTGGTCGCGTAATCCGGGCGCGCGAAGTGCAGGAAGTGCACGCAGGTTTCAGCGGTGATCTGCTTGCGGCTGCCGTCGGCGCGGATCAGCGGGCCCTTCTCGAACAGCGCCAGCTCGTCGGCGGTGGAGATGTGCAGCACGTGCAGGCGGGTGCCGTGCTTGCGCGCCAGCGACATCGCCAGGCGGGTCGACTTGATGCAGGCCTCGCGCGAACGGATGTCCGGGTGCATGTCCGCGGTCAACGCGTCGCCGTACTTCTCCTGGAAGGCCTTGAGGTTGGCATCGATCATCGGCGTGTCTTCGCAGTGCGTGATGATCGGGGTCGGGCATTCGCGGAAGATCGCGTCCAGCGTCTCCGGGTCGTCCACCAGCATGTTGCCGGTGGAGGCGCCCATGAACACCTTCACGCCCGGCGCCTTCTTCGGGTCCAGCGCGCGGATCGCTTCCAGGTTGTCGTTGCTGGCGCCGTGGTAGAAGCCGTAGTTGGCCCAGGCGCGGCCGCGTGCCAGCTCGTACTTGGCTTCCAGGATGGTCGAATCCAGGGTCGGCGGGTTGGTGTTGGGCATGTCCATGAAGCTGGTCAGGCCACCGGCCACCGCGGCCGCCGATTCGCTGGCGATGTCGCCCTTGTGGGTCAGGCCCGGTTCGCGGAAGTGCACCTGGTCATCGATCATGCCGGGCAGCAGCCAGCGTCCGGCCGCGTCCACCACCTGCTCGCCATCGCGCGGGGCCAGGCCACTGCCAATCTGCGCGATGCGGCCATTCTCGATGCGCAGGTCGCCGTCGAAGGTGCGGCCTTCGTTGACCATGCGCGCGTTGGTGATGAGGGTGGAGGACATGTCAGTGTTTTCCTGTGCAACGGCAAGAGGGGGCGTCGGGGGATTCGGGCACCGGGTCGAAGCCGCCGGGATGGAACGGATGGCAGCGGCCGAGGCGGCGCGCGGCCAGCCAGCTGCCACGCAGCGGACCGTGCATCGAGATGGCGTCCATGGCGTATTCAGAACAGCTCGGCACGAAACGGCAGCGCGGCCCCAGCAGGGGGCTGATGAAGCGCTTGTAGAAGCGCAGCAGGGCAATGAGCAGGCGCGAGATCACCCAGTCATCTTATGCCAGTTGGCATGAAGGCCGCATTTGTGCAGGATGGGCCGTTGGTCGCATGTCGCCCATGGCCTGCGACCGGTACCGGCACCGTGGGGTGCCGGCCAGGTTCCGTACCGCGCAGGGCGGTCCATGTTCGTCGGACCGACACTTTGGGCCGCTGGCTCCAGGACTGAATGGAGCGGGCCCCCGAGGTTGCTGCTGCGGGTCGGGTAGGCTATAAAGGCCCGCTTTCCCGGGCCCCGGGGAATCCAAGGAAGAGCGTTTCGTGGCTGCTAAAAAAACTGCAAAGAAGGCCGTCGAGGCCGCCAAGAAAACCGCCAAGCCTGTTGTGAAGAAGTTGGCGGCCAAGCCCGTTGCCAAGAAGCCGGCCAGCAAGGCGGCCACCAAGGCAGCATCCTCGCAACCGGCGGCCAGGAAGGCCACCGCAACGAAATCGCCGGCCAAGGCCAGCAAGCCAGCGGCGAAGAAGCCCGCTGCGCCGGCCAAGGCCAAGCCCGCGGCAGCCAGCAGGAAGGCGCCGGTGGCGAAGAAGGCAGCCAGCAAGGCGGCACCGGCCAAGAAGGTCGTCGCCAAGCCGGCACCGAAGAAAGCGGCCGCCAAGCCCGCGCCGAAGCCGGTGGCCAAGAAGGCCGCGGCCAAGCCGGTCGCCAAGCCGGCGGCAAAGAAGCCTGCAGCGGCCAAACCCGCCACGCCTGCCGCTGTAAAGAAAGCCACCAAGAATGTCGCCAAGCCGGCTGCCAAGCCGGCCCCGGCCCCGGTAGTGAAAACCGCACCGAAGCCCGCCGCCAAGGCAGCTCCGGCCAAGTCTGTCCCGGCCAAGACCGCGGCAGTGGCAGCAGCCAAACCGGCCCCCAAGCCGGCCCCGACCGCCACCCCTGCAGCATCGACCGCCCCGCAATCCAAGAATCCCGTGCCCGTTTCGAAATCGCCTGCCAAGACCGCCGTGAAAACCGCCGTGAAACCTGATCCCGCTCCGAAGACCGTGTCGCGCCCAGTGGGCAAGGTCGCCGTGGCTGTGACCGCCCGTTCGGCGGCGCCGGCCCCGCGCAGCAAGTACAAAGTCGTCGAATACAAGACCGACGAGGCCACCGGCCGCCCGATCCTGCCGACCGGCTACAAGCCCGGCTCGGAAGAGGAGTACATGAGCCCGCTGCAGCAGGAATACTTCCGCCAGCGCCTGCAGAACTGGCGCGCCGACCTGGTGGAAGAATCCAAGCAGACCATCGAGAACCTGCGCGAGGAAGTGCGTGACATCGGCGACGAAGCCGAGCGCGCGACCCGCGAGACGGAGAACTCGCTGGAACTGCGTACCCGCGACCGTTACCGCAAGCTGATCGGCAAGATCGACAGCACCCTGAAGCGCCTGGAAGCCGGCGACTACGGTTACTGCGTGGACACTGGTGAGGAAATCGGCCTGGAGCGCCTCGAAGCGCGCCTGACCGCCGAGCGCACCATCGACGCCCAGGAGCGTTGGGAGCACCTGCAGAAGCAGCAGGGCGACTGACACCAGAGCGTTGTCTGGTCATGCGAAGAACCCGGCCTCGGCCGGGTTTTTTGTTGGGTGATCGTGCTCTTGTAGAGCCGAGCCCACGCTCGGCTGGCCGTTCTTTTGTAGAGTCGGGGGGGGGGGGGGGGGGGGGGGGGGGGGGGGGGGGGGGGGGGGGGGGGGGGGGGGGGGGGGGGGG
>NZ_JAMOKY010000051.1:0-20599 GCF_024499815.1 Stenotrophomonas testudinis
CCCCCCCCCCCCCCCCCCCCCCCCCCCCCCCCCCCCCCCCCCCCCCCCCCCCCCCCCCCCCCCCCCCCCCGCCCGACCCAGCGCGGCTGTTGCTCCAGCAGTCAGTCGAGCAAGCTCGACTCTACAAGCCCCCCGCCACGAGGGGCTCAGCCGTTCGCGGCAATCACAGTTCCGAGCGGATCCGCTCGCGCAGCGCCTGCAGATCCTTGGCAAACGCATCGATACCCGTCGCCAGCTTTTCGGTCGCCATCGGGTCTGCGGCCAGATCCGCCGCGAACTTCGCCGCGTCGATCGGAGTGACCGCCACGCCGTCGGCCGCACCGGCCACCAGCTTGCGCGGCAGCTCGCCGTGGTCGGCGTCCAGCTTCTCCAGCAGGTCCGGCGAGATCGTCAGGCGGTCGCAGCCGGCCAGCGCTTCGATCTGCGCGGTCGAACGGAACGAGGCGCCCATCACCACCGTCGGCGAACCGCGGCGCTTGAATTCGGCATACACGCCGCGCACGAACTTCACGCCCGGGTCTTCGTCGATGTTGGCCGGGGTCTGGCCGTTGGCCACGTACCAGTCCAGGATGCGGCCGACGAACGGCGAGATCAGGAACGCGCCGGCTTCGCTGCAGGCCAGGGCCTGGGTCGGGTTGAAGATCAGGGTCAGGTTGCAGTCGATGCCCTCGGCCTGCAGGATGCGCGCGGCTTCCACGCCTTCCCAGGTCGCGGCGATCTTGATCAGGATCTTCTCGCGCGGCACGCCGGCATCGGCGTACATCTGGATGAACTGGCGGGCCTTGGCCACGGTGGCCCCGGTGTCGTGGGCCTGGTCGGCATCCACTTCGGTGGACACGCGGCCCGGCACCAGCGTGCTCAGCAGCGCGCCGACGCCGATGGTCAGGCGGTCGGCCACGGCGTGCACCACGGCTTCGCGGTCACCGCCCTGCTGGCGGCCCCAGGCCAGTTCGCGTTCGATCAGCTCGGCATAGACCGGCAGGTCCAGCGCCTTCTTCACCAGGGTCGGGTTGGTGGTGCAATCCACCGGCTGCAGGCGCTTGATCGCGTCGTAGTCACCGGTATCGGCGACAACCACCGACAGTTCGCGCAGCTGGGACAGTTTGGACGGGGTACTCATTACGGCTCCTGGTGCAGGGAAATCGAATCGCGCGCGGTGCGCAGCGGTAATCAGGGACGGTCGTTGTGAACCGCAGTCACGCGCAGGCGCAGCTTGCGGCCGCCGGGCGCGTTCCAGTCGATGCTCTGGCCGATGGCCAGGCCAAGCAGGGCAGTGCCGACCGGGGCCAGCACGGACACCTTGCCTTCATCGACATTGGCTTCGCGGGGGAAGACCAGGGTCAGGACGTGCTTCTCGCCCGACACTTCATCTTCGCACTCCACGCGCGAATGCATCATGACGATGCCTTCGGGAATCTGGTCCGGCGCCAGCACGGTGGCCCGGTTGAGTTCTTCGGCAAGCGCGAGCGCGGCAGGCGTCTGGCTCAGCGCAGGCGAATCAAGCATGGCCTCGAGGCGGTCCATGTCGAAGGTCGACACAGTGATGGACGGCGGCAGGCCGCTGGCGGTGTTCATGGTGGTGCTCCTTGATTGAAAGCCATGCAAAAGGCGGCACCACCTGGCGCCGCCTGACTGTATTGTGGGGACAAATGCGGCCGGAATCGACTCCCGCCGCGGCAGCGCGCCGGCGCTGCCGGATCAGCCGTTCAGCAGCGGGCCGGGCATGTCCGGTGCGGCGCCGGCCGGCACGCCCTCGGCATCGAGGGTGAACAGTGCCTGCGGCAGGCGCTTGAACTGGTCGGCCAGCTCCAGCAGGAAGCCATGCATGGCCGAGCTGCGCCGCCAGACCATGGCGATACGCCGACTGGGGCGGCCTTCGCCGGTGAAGTCGAGCAGTCGGATGTTGTTCGAGCGTGGCACCGGCGGCTGCACCGACAGGCTCGGCAGCAGGGTGATGCCGACGTCGGCGGCGACCATCTGTCGCAGCGTTTCCAGGCTGGTGGCGCGGAATTCGGATTTCTCGTTGGCGCCGAACAGGCGGCACACTTCCAGCGCCTGGTCACGCAGGCAGTGGCCATCTTCCAGCAGCAGCAGCTTCTGCGTGGCCAGTTCCTGCACGTCCAGATGTTCGCGGCGGGCCAGCGGGTGGCGCCCGGACACGGCCAGCAGGAACGGTTCCTCGAACAGGAATTCGGCATGCAGCTGGTCGTCGATCACCGGCAGCGCCAGCAGCGCGGCGTCCAGCTTGCCTTCGCGCAGGCGCTCCAGCAACACGTCGCTTTTTTCCTCGACCAGCAGCAGTTCCAGTTCGGGGAAGCGGTCGCGGATGCGCGGGATCACATGCGGCAGCAGGTAGGGGCCCAGGGTCGGGAAGATCCCCAGGCGCACCGTGCCGGCTTCCGGATCGCGGCTGCGTCGCGCCGCTTCCTTCAGTTGTTCCACTTCGGACACGATCACCCGTGCCCGCATCGCTGCTTCCTGCCCGGCCGGGGTCAGCATCACCTTGCGCGGTGCGCGTTCCACCAGCGATACACCCAGCTCCTCTTCCAGCTTGCGGATCTGGGTGGACAGCGTGGGCTGGCTGACGAAACAGGAGGCGGCAGCCCGGCCGAAGTGCCTGTGATCGGCCAGGGCCACCAGGTATTTCAGATCGCGAAGATTCATCGTAAGACCCCAAGGGTAACGGACCGGCTTACCCAGCAGGCAATGGTGCCCCCGATACCCTGGGAACGAATGATCAGGCCGCCTCGGCCACCGCGCCGCTGCCCTTGCTCACGGACGAACGGATCAGGTGGTCGAAGGCGCTCAGTGCCGCGGTGGAACCGGCGCCCATGGCGATGATGATCTGCTTGTAGGGTACCGTGGTGCAATCGCCTGCGGCGAACACGCCCGGCAGGTTGGTCTGCCCGCGGTCATCGATGACGATCTCGCCACGCGGCGACAGCGCCACGCTGTCCTTCAGCCATTCGGTGTTGGGCAGCAGGCCGATCTGCACGAAGATGCCTTCCAGTTCGACCCGGTGGGCATCGCCGCCGACACGGTCCTTGTAGACCAGGCCGGTGACGCGGCTGCCATCGCCGAGCACTTCGGTGGTCTGCGCGCTGGTCAGCACGGTCACGTTGCCCAGGCTGCGCAGCTTCTTCTGCAGCACTTCATCGGCGCGCAGGCTGGAATCGAACTCCAGCAGGGTCACATGCGACACGATGCCGGCCAGATCGATGGCCGCTTCCACGCCGGAGTTGCCGCCACCGATCACCGCCACGCGCTTGCCCTTGAACAGCGGGCCATCGCAGTGCGGGCAGTAGGCCACGCCCTTGTTGCGGTACTGGTCTTCGCCCGGCACGTTCATCTGCCGCCAGCGTGCGCCGGTGGACAGGATGACCGAGCGCGACTTCAGTACCGCACCGTTTTCCAGCTGCACCTGCACCAGGCCGTCTTCGCCGGCCGGCACCAGCGCGGTGGCGCGCTGCAGATCCATGATGTCCACCTCGTACTCGCGCACATGCTGTTCCAGCGCGGTGGCCAGCTTCGGGCCCTCGGTCTCCTTCACTGAAATGAAGTTCTCGATCGCCATCGTGTCCAGCACCTGGCCACCGAAACGCTCGGCGGCGATGCCGGTGCGGATGCCCTTGCGCGCGGCGTAGATGGCCGCTGCGGCGCCGGCCGGGCCACCACCGACCACCAGCACGTCGAAGGCGTCCTTGGCGGCGATCTTCTCGGCGTCGCGCTTGCCGGCGTTGGTGTCCAGCTTCGCCACGATCTGTTCCAGGGTCATGCGGCCCTGGTCGAACACTTCACCGTTGAGGTACACGGTGGGCACGGACATGATCTCGCGCTTCTCCACTTCGTCCTGGAACAGTGCGCCATCGATGGCCACGTGCTGGATGCGCGGGTTGAGCACGGCGGCCAGGTTCAGCGCCTGCACCACGTCCGGGCAGTTCTGGCAGGACAGCGAGAAGTAGGTCTCGAAGCGGTAATCGCCTTCCAGGTTCCGCACCTGCTCGATCAGCTCGGCGGTGGCCTTGGACGGGTGGCCGCCGACCTGCAGCAGGGCCAGCACCAGCGAGGTGAACTCGTGGCCCATCGGCAGGCCGGCGAAGGTCAGGTGGATGTCCTGGCCCGGGGTGCCCAGGTCGAAGGACGGCACGCGGCCCTGGCCGTCGCGCAGGACCTGCAGCGAGATCTTGTCCGACAGGCTTTCCAGGGTCTGCAGCAGTTCCAGCATTTCCTGCGACTTGGCACCGTCGTCGGCGTGCGCGGTGATCTGGATCGGGCGGGTCACGCGCTCCAGATAGGTCTTCAGCTGCGACTGCAGGTTGGCGTCCAACATGGTCTTCTCCTGGCTTCAGGCAAACAGGGGGCGTGGCACCGCTGTGAAAGGTAGCGGACCAGCGAGGGGTAGGGGTGAACCCAAGAGGGCAGCGCGGACCTGTGGAAGGGGCGATGCGGGCGCGGCCGTCTTGGGTTCACCCCCACGCCGGCGTGGGGCCGGCACGGGGATGAGGGGCACACCGCGGCGTGGGGCCGCGGCAGGCCGGTGCTGCTTTAGATCTTGCCGACCAGGTCCAGCGACGGGGTCAGGGTCTTCTCGCCTTCCTTCCACTTGGCCGGGCAGACCTGGTTCGGGTTGGCGGCGGTGAACTGGGCAGCCTTCAGCTTGCGCAGGGTCTCGGAGACGTCACGGGCGATCTCGTTGGAGTGGATCTCCAGGGTCTTGATCACGCCTTCCGGGTTGATGATGAAGGTGCCGCGCAGGGCCAGGCCTTCTTCTTCAATGTGCACGCCGAAGGCGCGGGTCAGCTTGTGGGTCGGGTCGCCGACCAGCGGGAACTGGGCCTTGCCGACGGCCGGCGAGGTTTCGTGCCACACCTTGTGCGAGAAGTGGGTGTCGGTGGTGACGATGTAGACCTCGGCGCCGGCCTTCTTGAACTCGGCGTAGTGCTCGGCGGCGTCTTCGATCTCGGTCGGGCAGTTGAAGGTGAACGCGGCCGGCATGAAGATCAGGACGGACCACTGGCCCTTCAGGCTGGCATCGGAAACCTTGATGAACTCGCCGTTGTGGTAGGCGTTGGCTTCGAACGGCTGGATCTGGGTGTTGATGAGGGACATCGTTTTTCCTCTGGGTGAAGGGGAGCGGGTGAATCGACAGGAGCTAGGTTACCGATTCATCAGCGATAAGAACAATGCATTGATTTCATCTATTTGATAGATGGAGTCTATTAAAATGCGATGAGCCTGCGATGAATCCGGTCGTCGCCATCCCGCAAGCGGTTGTATGACAAGGGAAATCGTGGCTTTCCGTGAAGATGGGCCGATAGCCCCTCCTTATCCCGCCCCGCCGGACCTGAACGAATCCCGGCTTTGTAGAGCCGAGCCCATGCTCGGCTGCCTCTGCAGGAGCCGAGCATGGGCTCGGCTCTACAATTGAGGCATGTCCTTCAAAACAGAACCCTCCCTGCGCCAGGCCGTAGCCGACGCCAGCGCCCGCCTCGGCGGCATCGATGCCCGCCACGAGGCCGAACTGCTGCTGCTGCACGTGCTGGACCGGCCGCGCAGCTGGCTGTTCGCCCACGCCACCGATCCGCTGCCCGCCACCGATCTGGCCGCCTTCGACGCCCTGCTGGCGCGCCGTGTGGCCGGCGAACCGGTGGCTTACCTGACCGGCCGCCGCGGCTTCTGGACGCTGGACCTGGACGTCGACCCGTCCACCCTGATTCCGCGCCCGGAAACCGAGCTGCTGGTCGAGCTGGCGCTGGAGCGCCTGCCGGCCGATCGCGACCTGCAGGTGGCCGACCTCGGCACCGGCAGCGGCGCCATCGCACTGGCACTGGCCAGCGAGCGCCCGCAGGCCCAGGTGCTGGCCACTGACGCCAGTCCTGGTGCGCTGGCGACGGCCGCGCGGAATGCCGCCCGTCATGAACTGCGCAACGTGCGCTTCACTGAAGGCGGGCACGACTGGTACGCGCCGCTGCAGGGCCAACGCTTCGACCTGATCGCCAGCAACCCGCCGTACATCGCCAGCGATGACCCGCACCTGCAGCAGGGCGACCTGCGTTTCGAACCGGCCACCGCGCTGGCCTCCGGGCTGGATGGGCTGGATGACATCCGCCGCATCGTCGCCGGCGGCCAGACACACCTGCTGCCCGGCGGCTGGCTGCTGATCGAGCATGGCTGGGACCAGGGTAAGGCGATCCGCGCGCTGTTCGAGCAGGCAGGCTATGTGCAGGTGCAGACCGCGCAGGACCTGGAGCAGCGCGACCGCATCACCCTGGGCCAGCGCCCGGCCTAGAATGGAGGTTCTCCTGCCTTGGCAGGGCATCACCCTGGAGCTGCAAGCATGCGTACGCTGTATCCCGTCATCACTCCCTACGACGTCGGCACCCTGAAGGTCGACGACCGCCACACGCTGTACTTCGAACAGTGCGGCAACCCGGACGGCAAGCCGGTGGTGATGCTGCACGGTGGTCCGGGCGGCGGCTGCAGCGACAAGATGCGCCAGTTCCACGACCCGTCGAAGTACCGCATCATCCTGTTCGACCAGCGTGGCGCCGGCCGTTCCACCCCGCACGCCGACCTGGTGGACAACACCACCTGGGACCTCGTTGCCGATATCGAAAAGCTGCGCGAACACCTGAAAGTGGACCGCTGGCAGGTGTTCGGTGGCAGCTGGGGTTCGACCCTGGCCCTGGCCTATGCCGAAACCCATCCGCAGCGCGTGACCGAGCTGGTCCTGCGCGGCATCTTCATGCTGCGCCGCTGGGAGCTGGAATGGTTCTACCAGGAAGGGGCCAACCGCCTGTTCCCGGATGCGTGGGAGCACTACCTGAAGCCGATCCCGGCCGTGGAGCGCCACGACCTGATCTCGGCCTTCCACCGCCGCCTGACCAGCGAAGACGAAACCACGCGCCTGGAAGCGGCCAAGGCCTGGGCGGTGTGGGAAGGCGCGACCAGCTTCCTGCACGTCGATGATGACTTCATCAACAGCCACGAAGACCCGCACTTCGCTCTGGCGTTCGCCCGCATCGAGAACCACTACTTCGTCAACGGTGGCTTCTTCGAGGTGGAGGACCAACTGCTGCGCGACGCGCACCGCATCGCCGATATCCCGGGCGTGATCGTGCACGGCCGCTACGACGTGGTGTGCCCGCTGGCCAACGCCTGGGACCTGACCAAGGTCTGGTCGAAGGCCAAGCTCGAGATCACCCCGGCCTCGGGCCATTCGGCGTTCGAAGCGGAGAACGTGGACGCGCTGGTGCGCGCCACCGATAGCTTCGCCTGATGCCCACGGGGTCAGAGCCCTTTCCCACGGAAAGGGCTCTGACCCCGGTGTGGCCCCCATCCACGCATGGCGTGGATCTACCAGTCGCCGGCCAGCAACGCGTCGGCCAGCACCTGCAGTTTTGGCGAATGCTGCCGCGACGGCGGATAGATCAGCGACAGCTCGCGGCTGCGCCCTTCAAACGGCTGCAGCACGCGCTGCAGGCGTCCGTCGGCCAACGCATCGGCCACCGCGAAATCCATCACCTGCACGATGCCGATGCCGGCGATGGCCGCTTCCACCAGCGGATCACCGCTGTCGAACACCATCCGCGTCGGCGGGGTGAAGTCGCACAGCGGGCCGTCCTGCCGGAACTGCCAGTCCACCACCCGCCCGCTGCGCAGGTTGCGTACCGCCAGGCAGGCATGGTCATGCAGCGCGGCGATATCCCCCGGCGTGCCGCAACGGGCAAGGTAATCCGGGCTGGCCACGGTCACCCAGCGCAGCGGCCGCAGCGGCCGCGCAATGATGCGCTGGTCGGCAATCACACCGGTGCGCAGCGCGGCATCGAAACCTTCCTCGACCAGATCGACCAGGCGATCACTGAGCACCGCGTCCACCTGCAGCTGCGGATGCTGCTGCAGCAAGGGCCCCAGCAGCGGTACCAGCACCTTGCGCCCGAACATCGACGGCGCACTGATCTTCAGCGTGCCCGACGGCGTGCACGGGCGGTCAGCCAGCTGGCGCTCGGCATCCTCGAGGCCGCACAGCAGCGGCGCCACCTGGTCGACGAACTGGCGCCCATCGGGGGTCAGGGCCACGTTGCGGGTGTTCCGCTGCAGCAGCTTCACCCCCAGCGTGGCCTCCAGCCGGCCGATCGCGCGCGACAGCCCGGACTGGCTCAGGCCCAGCTGCCCGGCAGCGACGGTGAAGCTGCGCGCCTCGGCCACCTGCACCAGCATGCGCACGGCATTGAGGTCCAACGAGGATCCATTCATGCCAAAAATCATGACAGATATGGGCAGGCAGGGGTTTATTGATTGGCCCGCATCAATGAGACTGCGTTCCCCCACTGATCCACCGCCGCCGATGCCCCCTCTCAAGTACCCGCGCTGGGCGCTGACCCTGCTGGCCACCGCCCAGCTGATCATCGCCCTGGACGCCACCATCATCTTCGTCGCCCTGCATGACATGGGCCGCGCCCTGCAGATCAACGCGCAGCAGCTGCAGTGGGTGGTCAGCGCCTACACCGTGGCCTTCGGTGGCAGCCTGCTGCTGGGCGGGCGCGCCGCCGACCTGATCGGTCGCCGCCGTTTCTACCGGCTGGGCATGCTGCTGTTCGCGCTGGCCTCGCTGCTGGGCGCGCTGGCACCGAGCGCCACGCTGCTGATCATCGCGCGCGCCGCGCAGGGCATCGGTGCCGCGCTGCTGTTCCCGGCCACGCTGGCGCTGATCAACACGCTGTACGCCGAGGGCCCGGTGCGCAACCGCGCGCTGGCGATCTGGAGCATGGCCAGCGCGGTCGGCCTGGCGCTGGGCACCCTGCTCGGTGGCGTGCTGACCCAGGCGTTCGGCTGGCCGGCCGTGCTGGCGGTGATCGTGCCGCTGGCCACCGCCTGCGCCGTTGCCGCCGGTGCGTGGCTGCCGGCCGATGGCCCGCGCGCGCAGGGCCGCTCGTTCGATCTGGCCGGCTGCATCACCGTCACCCTCGGCGGCAGCCTTCTGGTGACCACCCTCGTGCAGGGGCCGGAGTGGGGCTGGACCGCGCCGGCCACGCTGGGCTGCCTGCTGTTGTCGGCGCTGCTGCTGGTGGCCTTCGTGCAGATCGAACAGCGCAGCCGCGACCCGCTGATGCAGTTCGCGCTGCTGCGCCTGCCCGGTCTGCGCGCCGCGCTCGGCCTCACCTTCGCCTTCATGAGCAGCTACGGCGTGCAGTACTACTTCATGGCGCTGTATTTCCAGGATGGCTATGGCTGGAGCCCGCTGCAGGCCGGCCTGGCGTTCCTGCCTGCTACGGCGGTGTGCACGGTAGGCATCCAGCTGGCCGAGTGGGCACTGAAGCGCTGGAGTGCACGCAAGGTGCTGGTGCTCGGCCAGCTGGCCGGCGCCGTCGGCATCGCCTGGGTCGCAGCAACACTCCCGCATGCCTCGAACTTCTGGCCGCTGCTGCCGGCCGTGGTGGTGCTGAGCATCGGCCAGGGCATGACCTGGACCTCGATGTGGATCGTGGCCGGGCAGGGCGTGCCGGCCGCACAGCAGGGCGTGGCCTCGGGCATGGCCGCCACCGCGCAGCAGATCGGCGGTGCGCTGGGCCTGGCGGTCCTGGTGATGGTGGCCAATGCCGGCGCCGGCGTTGCAGGTTCGCCCAGCGCGCTGGCCGGGCTGCTGCGTGCCGAGTACGGCGCGGCGCTGTTTGCCCTGTTCGGCGTGGTCATCGCGCTGGGTCTGCGCCCGGCACCGGTAGACTGCGGCTCCCTTGATGGCCAGGCCAACAACGCATGATCGAACTGCTGGACCTGCAACAGACGCTGCACGCGTTCGCCGCCTGCAACGACGACCATGGCGTGTACCGGTCCTTCGGCTGGGTGCACGCCACAGACGGCGAGTTGCTGCAGGCGCGGTTCTGGTTGCCGCCCGACGAGGAGACCGCGTTCGACGATGACAGCGAGGTGCCGGCCGAGGCGCGCGCGCTGGGCCTGTCCACCTATCTGGAGCCGGCCACGTTCGCCGACGTGCTCGACGTGCAGAAGCGGCAGCGCCCGTTGTCCACGCTGGCCGAGTACGCGCAGGCGCTGGCGTACTACCACGAGTACGACGCGTTCCAGCAGATCGAAGGCATCGACGAAGCGCTGGGTGAGGCCACGGCCGCAGACCAGGCCGCCGCGCGCGATGCTGGTGTGGGCGCGGGCATCTTTTCCTCGTTCGATCTGCAGTTGCTGGCGTGCGCGGATGAGCAGCTGAAGGCCACCGCGCAGGCCGTGGCGCACCTGCACGAGGTGCCGGTGGGTGAGGCGCTGGCACGCTGCCGTGCGTTGCCGCTGTCGCTGGGCGAAGCCCTGGATCGCAACCGGGCGCAGGCCATCAAGGATCAGTTCGAAGCGATCGGCGCGACCGTGCAGGTGCACGGCTTCAAGCCGTTCCCGTGGATGGACGCGCCTACGCTGCGGTAGCGCGGGACCATGCCCGGCGGCATTACGTTGCGCCGCCGCGATGCGGCTCGCCGGGCGTGGCCCGGCGCTACCGGGCTTCGGTCACCCAACCGCCAACAACCCCGGCTGCAACGCGCTGAAGATCCGCGCCAGGCGCTCCGCCCAGGCCTGCTGCCCGGCCACATCGGCAATCAGGTCCTGGCGGATTTCCAGCTCCACGTGCACCAGGCCACGACCTTCGCCATGCACCGGCACCGCGTAGTCGCTGGTGCTGCTTACCGAATATGGCTCGTTGTCGCCGACCACAAGGTCGCCTTCATCGCGCAGCGCCTGCAGCAGTGCCTGGGCAAAGCGCGTGTCCTGGTGGTACAGCACGCCGGCGTGCCACGGCCGCGCCGTGCCGTTCATCGCCGGGGTGAAGCTGTGCATCATCACCAGCAGGGTCGGGCGGCCGGCATCGCGGCGTGCGTCCAGCTCGGCATCGATGCGGGCGTGATACGGCGCGTGGATGGCATCGATGCGCTGCTGCCGCTGCGCCGCCGACAGCCCGGCATTGCCCGGCACCGCGGTGTGGTCGCTCACTTCCGGGATCAGCGTGGGCGAGGCCAGCGGTCGGTTGCAGTCGATCAGCAGCCGCGAATAGGTCTGTTCGATGGCCCACGCATCCAGCAGCCCGGCCAGTGCGCGGGTGGTGCCGGCGATGCCGATGTCCCAGCCGATGTGGCGGTCAAGCTCGGCCTGCGCCAGGCCGAGGCCATGCAGCGCGCGCGGCACCTGCTGGCCGGCGTGGTCGGCCAGCAGTACGAACGGCGAGGCGCCCTGCGCACGATGGATCGTGTAGATCGCAGGATCGTCGGCACCGAGCAGGGCCGGCGCCGCATGCAGGCCGGCATCAGCCACGCGGGCGTCCATCCAGGTGGTGCTCGATCATCCACAGGCCGGCCCAGAGCTTGGCGTCCAGCGCGTAGCCTTCGCCCATCTTCTGCACCAGCCAGGCGGCGGCCTGCGCACGCGGAATTTCGTGCACGGTGATGTCTTCACTCTCATCGCCGCCGCCCTCGCCGATGCGGCGCAGGCCGGTGGCACGGACGAAGGCGATCTGCTCGCTGCTGGCGCCGGAGGACGTCGGGCCGATCATCAGCACTTCGGCGTGCTCGGCGGTCCAGCCGGTTTCCTCTTCCAGCTCGCGCACGGCCGACACTTCAATCGACTCGCCCGCATTGATGTCGCCGACCAGGCCGGCCGGCATCTCGATGGTGGCCGACTGCAGCGGCACGCGGAACTGTTCGACGAACAGCACCTTGTCCTCCGGGGTGACCGCGATGATGATCGCCGCCAGGCCACCGGCATGGGTGCGCTCGCTGTATTCCCACGTGCCGCGCACGACCATGCGCTGGTACTTGCCTTCGTAGACGACGCGCGGGGCTTCGGTGTTTCTCTGGCTCATGCGGGCTCGCTGGAGGAGGGGAGGGAATGGTCGGGACCGGCCGCGGTGGCCGAACCGGGATCGTTGACGCCTGCGGCGCTGAACAGACGCCGGCGGGTCAGCGGGCCGAAGCGCAGCGCCTGGCACAGGCCGCCCAGCAGCTCCGGGTCTGCCGCCTGGCGCAGCAGGCCCGGCTGGCAGCCTTCCAGCGGCGCGTCCAGCGCGATGGTAGTCAGCTGCCGCCAGAGCAGGGCGTGGTCGCGCTGCTCGCGCAGGCGCACGGCCATCTGTGCGGCGCCGCGCAGCCGCAGGAACGGCACTTCGTCCAGGCGTTCGTACAGCGCGTCCATGCTGCCGAAGTGGGCCAGCAGCACCGCCGCCGACTTGGCGCCGACACCGCTGATCCCGGGAATGTTGTCCACCGCATCGCCACACAGGGCCAGGTAATCGGCGATCTGGTGCGCGTGCACGCCGTGCCGCGCCTTCACCCCGGCCACGTCCCAGCGCTGGTTGCGTGCATAGTCCCACTGTTCGTCGTGGTCCAGCAGCAGTTGCGACAGGTCCTTGTCGGCGGAAATGATCAGGCCGCGATGGCTGTGCCGGTGCTGGTGCAGCGCGCTGCCGATCAGGTCGTCGGCCTCGTAGTCATGGTGGGCCAGCACCACCAGGCCCAGCGCTGCGCACAGCGCCTTGCAGTGCACGAACTGGCGCTTCAGCGCTTCCGGCGCCGGGTCACGGTTGGCCTTGTAGGCCGCGTACAGGCGGTGGCGGAAGCCACTGTCCAGCGCCTCGTCGAAGGCGATGGCGATATGCCGGGGGCGCTCGCGCTCCAGCAGGTCCAGCAGGAAGCGGGCGAACCCGTGCACCGCATTGGTCGGCCAGCCTTGGCTGTCCTGGAACTCGTCCGGCAGCGAATGCCAGGCGCGGAACACATAGATACTGGCATCCACCAGGTACAGCGGCGGCGGCAGCTGCACGGCATTCACGGCGCTCACTGGCCGGTCCAGTCCTGCAGCAGGGCCGCGGCGTCCGGCCGCTCGCGCTCGGGCACGTCGGCCTTGGGGGTGCCGATATGGATGAAGCCGGCGATGCCTTCGCCCTCGGCCAGGCCCAGGTGGGCATGCACGGCGGGGTCGAAGGCCATCCACGCGGTCAGCCACTGCGCGCCGAAGCCCAGCGCCTGGGCGGCCTGCAGCAGGGCGAAGCAGACGCAGCCGGCGGTCATCAGCTGCTCTTGTTCGGGCACCTTGGCGTCCGGGCGCGGGCTGGCCACCACCACGATCACCACCGGGGCGTGGCTGAAGCGCTGGCGGTCCTTCTCGAACACCGCCTCGCCGGCGTGCGGATCGCGCTGGCGGCTGCGTTCGACCAGGAAATCCCCCAGGGTGTGACGGGCATCGCCGGCAATCTTCAGGAAACGGAACGGGACGCGCTTGCCGTGGTCGGGTACGCGGACGGCCGACTGCAGCATGCGCAGCAGGGTGGCCGGGTCCGGGCCGGGCTCGCCCAGCTGCCGCGAGGGCACCGAACGGCGGGCGTCGAGGGCGAGCAGGGCTGCGGGGTCGGGCATGGAGTCTGAACCGGTCATCACGGGTTGAAGATTATAGTCGGGGCGGTTGGTGACGCTGTCTGCGTCGTGTTTGCCCCTTCAATATCAAACTGTGATGAACGTCATGCCACTGCCGGGCAACCGGCGAGCCCTTCCCCTCGCCTCGCAGGCCCCGCACGGCTTAGGATATCCGTCTTGCCGGGCCGCCGGTCGTGAGGTTTGAAGTGAGGACTGTTTCACTGTCCGTGACGGGCTGGCCGGCCTACCATCGACGATCGGGTACATGGGGTGTACCGGTCGTCGCGATGTCCATGATGTCTGTCGTACCAGAGAAGGTGGGGAGCCTTCCCGAATGATGAGTGCGCCCACTCAGATGGGATCGTCGGGTCGTGACCCGGCCCAGCTCCAGCGTGCGCGGGACGTCGTCCTGCCCGCCCTGGGCCAGGCCTTCGGCGCGGCGCTGGCGCGGTTTGACGATGCCCTGTTCGACCGTGCCGGCAATGCCGGCTCGTCGCAGTTGCTGTTCCTGGATGCCATGCGCGAACTGCGCCGGCGCCGGGACGAGATCACCGCGGCCTTTGCCGCCCACCTGGACCAGGCCTGGGCCGCGCTGGCCGACGGCCATCCGCTGTCCGCTGAAGCCACCCTGTCCGGGCCGGCCGAGGAAAGCCTGAGCCTCATTCCCGAGCATGTCCTGGAATCGCGGCTGGCGGTGCGCAACTTCGCCACCGTGTTGCTGCGCGATTTCAAGCCGGTGCTGGCCCGCCTCGACCGCCGCCTCGGCTGGCTGGTCGGCGGTCTGGAACTGGACGCCGACCTCGATCCGATCAGCCCCGAACACCTGGGCGTGGCCATCCACCAGGCCTTCGCCGGGTGCGAGCTGGCACCGGAAGTGCATCTGGTGCTGATCAAGCTGTGCGAGCGCGACATGCGCACGCCGGTGGGCCGCATCTACGAGAAGCTGGACGAGCAGTTGGTGGCCGCCGGTGTGATGCCGCAGATGGGCGCCCCGCGGCGACCGCTGTCGGCGGCCCCGGCGCCGCAGGCACCGCATGGGCTGGACGACCTGGTCGAGCAGCGCCAGACGTCGGGCTTCGAGACCGATTTCAGCGACGAGGAGCAGGCCGCACCGGCCTGGGCGCAGCGGTTCGCCGCGCGCTGGTCCGAACGTCGCGGCCACATGCAGCAGCAGCTGCCCGGCGAACATGGCATGCCCGGCGGCGCGCCGGCAGGTTCCGGCGAAGCCTATCCCGGCCAGCAGGGCATGCTGCTGGAGGCGCTGCACGAACTGCTGCAGCAGACCCGGCATGTGCGCGAGGACGCCACGTCGGCCGCGCAGGTGGCGGTGGGCCAGCATCGCCCGCTCAGCCAGCGCGAGATGATGTCGGTGCTGTCGCTGCTGCAGGCCACGCCCAGCGCCACCCTGCGCGCGGCCATCGGCGAGGACGGCGAATCACTGGCGCAGCGGCTGAAGAGCGAAGTGCTGTCCAACGCCACCCGCCTCGGCGTGGACCCCGGCCAGACCCGGCTGGACCCGCAGGACGAGGATGCGATCGACCTGGTCGGCATGCTGTTCGACGTGATGCTGGACGAACGCGAACTGGAAGGCCGCTCGCGCGAGCTGATCGGCCGCCTGGTGGTGCCCTTCGTCAAGGTCGCCATGCTCGACCGCCGCATGTTCGTGCAGAAGACCCACCCGGCCCGCAAGCTGCTCAATTCGCTGGCCGAGGCCTGCGAAGGCAACACCGGCGAAAGCCAGGCCGAGCGCATGCTGATGGCCAAGGTCGAGGAGATCATCGAGCGCCTGGTCGCCGAGTTCAACGAGAACCTGGCGATCTTCCTGACCCTCGAAGAAGAATTCCGCGATTTCCTGCTGCAGCATCGCCGCCGCGTGGAAATTGCCGAGCGCCGCGCCGCTGAAACGCAGCGTGGCCAGGAAAAGCTGGAGATGGCCCGCAACCGCGCCGGCGCCGAACTGGACCGCCGCATCGGCGATGCCACCCTGCCGCCGGCGATCGCCGAGTTCCTGCGCCAGCCGTGGCAGCACCACCTGACCCTGGCGCTGCTGCGCGAGGGCGAGGACGGCGCGTCCGTGGCCGAGGCGCTGAGCCTGGGCGATGGCCTGCTCGAGGAAGTGGCCGAGGCACGCCGGCACATCATCGGCAAGCCGTGGCTGCAGGCCTGGCAGCCGGTGCTGGCCAAGGTGTTCGCCAGCGTCGGCGTGCACGGTGATGCGGCCTCGGCCGCCATCGATGCGCTGCACGGCACCCTGCAGGGCATTGCCGAGTCGCGGCCGGAACTGCAGCGCGCGCTGCCGGAACTGCCGCAGGTCGCGCTGCCGACCGCGCCGGTGCCCGAAGCCAGTGCCGTGGAGCTGGCCGGGCAGGTCGATACCGATGATTTCGACAATGCCGACGCCGATCGCTTCCGCCGCATGGAAATCGGCAACTGGCTGGACTTCGTCGACAAGGACGGCAAGGTCCAGGCCGGCAAGCTGTCCTGGATCAGCCCGATCTCCGCGCGCCTGCTGTTCGTCAACCGCCGCGGCGTGCGCTTCTGCGTGGCCTCGCCGGAAGAACTTGCAGTGATGGTGCGGCTGGGCCGCCTTCGCGCCCACGTCGACGATGGCGCCTTCGACAGCGCCATGCAGGGCGTGATCGACCGCCTGGACCCGGGCAGCGCCACCCTGCACTGAGGGGTGGCCGCCTGCTAGGATCGGGAAAACTCACCGATCAGCGGGGACCTGCATGGCCGTGGCGTTGCTGGGGATGAAGGAGACCGCGCCGGGCGAACGGCGCGTGGCACTGACGCCGGAAACGGCGCGCAAGCTTGGGGCCTTGGGCATCACCGTCTGGTACGAAGCCGGCGCCGGACTGGCTGCGGGCTTCCCCGATGCCGCCTATGACGATGCCGGCGCGCGCGTCTTCGACGCTGGCCGCTGGAGCGAGATCGACATCCTGCTGTGCGTGCAGGCGCCAACGGCGGCGGTATTGGCCCAGCTCAAGCCGGGCGCCAGCGTGGTCGGCCTGCTCACTCCGGCCAGCGACCCATCGCTGGCGGCGCTGGCAGGTGACGACCGCCTGCTGTTGTTCCCGCTGCAGCAGCTGCCGCGCACCACGCGTGCGCAGGCCATGGACGTGCTCAGTTCGCAGGCCGGCATGGCCGGCTACAAGGCCGCGCTGATCGCCGCCGAGCGCGCGCCGCGCTTCTTCCCGATGCTGACCACGGCGGCCGGTACCGTGCGCCCGGCCAAGGTGCTGGTGATCGGTGCCGGCGTGGCCGGCCTGCAGGCGATCGCCACCGTGCGCCGCCTCGGCGCGCAGGTGGAAGGCTTCGACGTACGCCCGGAAACCCGTGAACAGATCCAGTCGTTGGGTGCGCGCTTCCTCGACCTGGGGGTGAGCGCAGCGGGCGAGGGCGGCTACGCACGCGCGCTGACCGACGAGGAACGCGCCGAGCAGCAGCGCCGCCTGGCCGACCACCTGCGCAGCGTGGACGTGGTGATCTGCACCGCGGCGGTGCCGGGCCGGCCGGCACCCACCATTGTCACTGAGGCGATGGTCGAGGGCATGGCAGTGGGCAGCGTGATCGTCGATCTGGCCGCCGAGAGCGGCGGCAACTGCGCGCTGACCCAGCCGGGCCAGTGCATCGACCACCAGGGCGTGGCCATCGATGGCCCGCTGAACCTGGCCAGCCGCGGCGCCACCCAGGCCAGCGAGATGTACGCGCGCAACCTGCTGAACTTCGTCACCCTGTTCGTGCAGGGCGGCCAGCTGGGCTTCGACTGGGAAGACGAGCTGCTGGCCAGAACGCGCTGGCAGCAGTAGACGGCGTGGGGTCAGAGCCCTTTGCTGGCGCAAAGGGATCTGACCCCGATATCGGGAAGGTTTACCGCGGCTTCGCCGGCGGCGGGTTCTCCCGCACCCATTCCTTGCGCTGTTCCGGCGTCATGTCCGTCCAGCGCTCGCGCAGTGCATCGCGCTGGGCCGGGCTCAGCGTGCGCATCTGCCCGAACAGCGCGCGCGCCTGCTCACGCTGCTCCGGGCTCATGTGCTCGAAGCGGCGCAGGCCACGGCGGGCCTTGTCGCGCTCTTCCGGGCTCATCGACTGCCAGCGCTGGCCGTGCGAGAGCATCCGCTGGCGCTGGCCGGCATCGGCGCCGTTCCAGCGGTCGCGCAGCGGCGCCAGCAGGGCATCGCGCTGCGCCGGGGTGAGCTGCTCCCAGTTCGGCAGCGCGGCGCTCGCGGCGGGCGCAGGCGCAGGCGTCGCCGTCTGCGCCAGCAGCGGTGCGGCCGGCAGCAGGGTCAGGGCGATCAGCAGGGGCAGGGTGGGGCGTCGCAGCATCGTTCTCACTCCATCGCCAGGTCGGTGTCGCCCAGCCACAGGTACATGTCGGGATTCTCGTCGTACAGCGCGCTGTTGTCTTCCACAGCGGCCACCATCGGTGCCGGGGCCGGGCCGGTGTGCGTGTCCGGGCCGGTGAACTGGATGCCGATGCCCAGCGCCATCACCAGCGAACAGGCACTGGCCAGCCACCAGCGCCAGCGGCCCTGGTGCGCCGCGTGGGCGCCATGGCGGGCATGGCGCAGGCGCGCCAGGGTAGCCGGCGACAGCGACTGCAGCGACTGCGCGTGCAGGCTGCGCAGGGCGTCATCGGAAGGCAGAGAGCGGTTCACGGATGGTTCTCCAGGTGATCCTGCAGCGCCTGTCGGGCGCGTGCCAGATGGGTCTTTACCGCGCCTTCGCTGCAGCCCATGGCGCGGGCGGTGGTGGCCCCGTCCAGGTCCTGCAGCACGCGCAGGGTGAAGGCTTCGCGCTGGCGGGCGGGCAGGGTGCGCAGGGCCTGCACCAACTGCTGGTACTGCTGGCGCTGCTCGTGCGCCTGGGCCGGGTCCGGGCCGGGGTCGGCCCAGTCGATGTCGGCACCGTCGGCATCGTGGTTGTCGCGCCAGAACGGCAGGCGGAAGCGGCGCCGGCGCTGCAGGTCGATCACCCGCCGGCGCAGGATGCTCCAGAACAGCGGCGCCCATTCGGCGGCCGGCTTGTCGGCGTAGTCCAGCATGCGCAGCAGGGCGTCCTGTACCGCGTCCAGCGCATCCTCGCGCTGGCGCAGGCCGGCCTCGGCGAAGCGGAAGGCGCGCGGGCCGACGCTGGCCAGGAACGCTTCCAGTGATCCCGGCAGGGCATCGGCGTCGGCGGTCGGGGGGAGGGGGCTGCTCACCAGCACAGGGTACGGTTCCTCGCTCGGGGTCACCATCGACAACGCGTGAGCGCGGCTTTGGTTGACCGGAGTACGCGCCGGGTTCAGCCCGTGGTTATGATGGGGCGACGAAGACAGAGCGGGAGGCGTTGCCGATGAGTGACGGGTTCGTGGCGCTGTACATCTTCATGCTGGCCGCAATCGCGGGCCACGTGATCATTTCGCGGGTGCCGGTCATCCTGCATACCCCGCTGATGTCGGGTTCCAACTTCATCCACGGCATCGTGCTGATCGGCGCGATGGTGGTGCTGGGCCACGCGCAGACACCGCTGGAGAAGGCCCTGGGCTTCCTCGCCGTGGTGCTGGGCGCCGGCAACGCCGCCGGTGGCTACGTGGTCACCGCGCGCATGCTGGAAATGTTCAAGCCGAGCGCACCCAAGGGTGTCAAGGACGAACCGAAGGAGCCGCAGGCTTGAACATCAGCACCGTCGAACTGCTCGATTGGCTGGTCAAGGCCAGCTACCTGGTGGCCGCCACCCTGTTCCTGCTCGGCCTGCAGCGCATGGCCTCGCCGCTCACCGCGCGCAGCGGCATCCGCTGGGCCGGGTTGGGCATGCTGCTGGCCACGGTGGCCACCTTCTTCCTCCCCGAACTGCACAACGTGCCGCTGATCCTGGTGGCCCTGCTGCTCGGCGCCGGCCTGGCCTGGTGGTCGGCAGGCAAGGTCGCCATCACCGACATGCCGCAGATGGTGGCGCTCTACAACGGCATGGGCGGTGGCTCGGCTGCAGCCATCGGCGCGGTGGAACTGCTGCGCTATGCCTTCCTGGCCAACCGCGATACCAGCCACTGGAGTGCGCAGGCGCTGGCCGACCTGGCTGCGCGCCAGCCCTCGGCCACCATGCTGCTGCTGGCGGTGGTCGGCGCGGCCATCGGCGCGGTGTCGCTGTCCGGTTCGGTCATCGCCTGGGCCAAGCTCGACGGGCGGATGGACAAGCGCGTCACCTGGCCCGGCCAGCAGGCGCTGAGCCTCCTGGTGGCGCTGGCCGTGGTGGTGCTGGCGATCATCGCCGCCAGCACGCTCAGCACGTGGTCCATCGTGGCCTTTTTCGTGCTGGCGCTGGCCTTGGGCGTGCTGATGACGCTGCCCATCGGCGGCGCCGACATGCCGGTGGTGATCTCGCTGTACAACGCGTTCACCGGCCTGGCGGTGTCCTTCGAAGGCTATGTGCTGGGCAACGAGGCGCTGATCATCGCCGGCATGATGGTCGGCGCGGCCGGCATCCTGCTGACGCGGCTGATGGCCAAGGCGATGAACCGGCCGATCAGCAACGTGCTGTTCTCCAACTTCGGCGGTGGCGCCGGTGGCGAAGCGCAGGCGATCACCGGTTCGCAGAAGCCGATCGAAGCGGCCGACGTGGCGGCGATGATGGCCTTCGCCGAGCGCGTGGTGATCGTGCCCGGCTACGGCATGGCCGTGGCCCAGGCCCAGCACAAGATCTGGGAGCTGGCGCAGCGTCTGGGCCAGCGCGGTGTGAAGGTGAAGTTCGCCATCCACCCGGTGGCCGGGCGCATGCCCGGGCACATGAACGTGCTGCTGGCCGAAGCGGGCGTGCCCTACGACCTGATCGCCGACATGGACGACATCAACCCCGAATTCGCCAACACCGACGTGGTGCTGGTGATCGGTGCCAACGACGTGGTCAACCCGGTGGCACGCACCGATCCGGCCAGCCCGATCTACGGCATGCCGGTGCTGGACGCGGTCAACGCCCGCAACGTGGTGGTGATCAAGCGCGGCAAGGGCACCGGCTTTGCCGGCATCGAGAATGCGCTGTTCTACGCCGACAACACCCGCATGCTGTACGGCGATGGCGCCGAAGCCGCAGCGTCGCTGGTGAGCGAACTGAAGGCGCTCGACGGCGGACATTGAGTCTGTACCGGTAGCGGGGGGGGGGGGGGGGGGGGGGGGGGGGGGGGGGGGGGGGGGGGGGGGGGGGGGGGGGGGGGGGGGGGG
>NZ_JAMOKY010000052.1:0-19935 GCF_024499815.1 Stenotrophomonas testudinis
CCCCCCCCCCCCCCCCCCCCCCCCCCCCCCCCCCCCCCCCCCCCCCCCCCCCCCCCCCCCCCCCCCCCACTACCGGGCAACGGGGCGCTTCCTGCGCCGTTCCAGCACCAGCGCGACCACCAGCACGGTCAGCGCCAGGCCGAACCACTGCACGGCATAGCCCAGGTGGCGCCGCGGCGGCAGCGTGTTCGGCAGCAGGTCGAGGTCACGCGCATCGCCGAACGGCAGCGCGGGGTCCAGGCGCAGCACCCGGTCGGGCAGCGCGGCCAGCCCCAGCGCGCGGGCCAGGCCCTCGGCAGGCAGGCGGCTGGCCAGCCAGCGTCCGGGCTCGCCGGTGCTGGAGAACGCCGGCCCCAGCGCCAGGCCGGCCGCCGGCGGCGGTGCCAACAACCCGCGCACCGCCACCGGTGATGGCGGCGTGGACACCTGCGGCAGGGTGCGATCCGGCGGCAGCGCGCGCCAGCCCAGGTCGACCAGCAGCACGCTGCCGCCGTCACTGCGGAAGGGCCGGTAGATCTTCACCCCGGCAAGGCCCTGCCGGGTCTGGTTGTCCAGCAGCACCACCCCGGGCAGGAAGCGGCCATGGTCGGCCACGCCGTGCAACGCCCCCGGTGCCGCCAGCGCCTGCGCCAGCGGCAGCGACTGCGCCACCGCCGGTCCCTGCGCATCAAGCAGTGCCTGTTTGGCGTGCATGCGCTGCAGCTGCCAGAACCCCAACGCAGTGAACGCGGCCATCGCCAGCACCGCCATCAGCCAGCCAATCACGCGTGTGTGCTGGCGCATCATGACAAGTCCGCGCAAACGCGGTCAGATAGGCGCATCCACCCTGCCCTCGAGCCGCGCATGAGTGATTCGCTGAAGACCCTGCTGGTAATCGCGTTTCTGATCGTCATCGTCTGGAATCTGGGCGCCGGCCTGTATTACCTGCTGGTCGACCGCGGCCAGACCAAGCGCACGGTCAACGCACTGACCCGGCGTATCGGCGTGTCAGTGGCACTGATCGTACTGGTGATCGTGTGCATCTACATGGGCTGGATCAAACCGCACGGCATCGGTGGCTGAGCCCACCGGCGCCGGCGCCGGTCAAAGCACGTAGACGAACATGAAGAGCATCAGCCACACCACGTCGACGAAGTGCCAGTACCACGCGGCGGCTTCGAACGCGAAGTGGTTGTCGCGGGTGAAATGTCCCTTGGCCGAACGCAGCCACATCACGATCAGCATGATCGTGCCCAGCAGGACGTGCGCGCCGTGGAAGCCGGTCAGCATGAAGAACGTCGAGCCGTAGATGCCCGAACCCAGGGTCAGGTTCAGTTCCTTGTAGGCGTGGATGTACTCCTCCGCCTGCAGTGTCAGGAAGCCGAGGCCGAGCAGCACGGTGGCGCCCAGCCACACCAGCAGCTGGCGGCGGTTGCCGGCCTTCAGCGCGTGGTGGGCGATGGTCAGGGTCACGCCGGAGGTCAGCAGGATCAGCGTGTTGATCAGCGGCAGGCCCCAGGCCGGAATGGTCTGGAAGGCACCACCGATCGCCGCCGGTCCGTTGGTCGGCCAGCCCGCCGAGTAGCCCTGCCACAGCAGTTCGTTTGTCATCACCCCGCGCCCTTCGCCGCTGAGCCAGGACAGGCCCAGGTTGCGGGTGTAGAACAGCGCGCCGAAGAAGGCACCGAAGAACATCACTTCGGAGAAGATGAACCAGACCATGCCCATCCGGAACGAGCCGTCGACCTGGCGGTTGTAGTGGCCGGCCTGCGATTCGCGCACGACGTCGCTGAACCACCAGAACAGGGTCAGCACCAGCAACGCGATGCCGATGTAGAAGGTCCAGCGCCCCCAGCTGGCATCGTTGAGCCAGCTGGCCACGCCGACCATGGTCACCATCATCGCGATGGACCCCACGAACGGCCATTTGCTCTGGGCCGGGACGAAGTACACGTTGGCGTCGGTCGGTGTCTGGGCCATGTCGGTATCCGGGTCAGGGAGCGGCGTGCGCGCCTTCCGAGGTGCCGGCAGGTGCCAGCCGGTCGGACAGCGCGTCGTTGCGGTAGAAGGTGTAGGACAAGGTGATCGTCTTGATTTCCGGCGGCAGGTCCGGATCAACGATGAAGCGCACCGGCATGTCGCGCTTCTCGCCGGCCTGCAGCGTCTGCGCGGTGAAACAGAAGCATTCGGTCTTGCTGAAGAAGCCCGACGCGCGCGCCGGCGCGACCGAAGGCACGGCGCTGCCGACCACGGCATTGGCGCTGTCGTTGCGGGCGAAATACAGCGCTTCGTTGAGCTCGCCGGGCACCACGTCCATGGTCAACTGCTCGGGATGGAACGACCACGGCAACCGCGAATTGACCCCGCCATCGAACTCCACGCGCACGGTGCGCTTGCCGGTGGCGGCGCCGGTGCTGGCCTCGCTGCCGGGGCCACGCTCCAGGCGTACGCCGAACACCTTTTCGCAGGCGATGCGGTACAGCGGCACCAGCGAGAACGTCAGCAGGAACACCGCCACCGCCACGCCGATCAGGCGCGGCAGCCCGGCACTGCGTGACGGAGCGGTGGCCGGCGTCTCGCTCATCGGCGGATCACCCCGCTGAGGATGAAGCCGACGTAGACCAGCAGCGCAACCGCGCCGACCCACATCGCGGTCCGCTTCGCGCGCTGGCGCTGCAACTCGACGCCGTTGCTTGCGCTGTTGTAGAGCCGAGCCATCCTCGGCTGCTTTTCGTCAGTCGAGCATGGCTCGACTCTACCGGTCGGAAGCGGGCTCTCGTTATGCATGACCCACCTCAATGCGTGATGTCGTCATGCGCCAGATCCCCCGGGCGGATGGTCGGCGGCGTGGTGAAGGTGTGCGCCGGTGCCGGCGACGGCAGCGTCCACTCCAGGCCACGCGCACCTTCCCACGAACGGGCCTCGGCCTTCTCGCCATTGCGCAGCGAGGACAGCAGGATCGCGGCCATCATGAAGGGCGTGGCGAACATGCCGAACGCACCGATCGAGCTGATCAGGTTCCAGTCGGCGAAGGCCACGCTGTAATCGGGAATGCGCCGCGGCATGCCGGCCAGGCCGAGGAAGTGCTGCGGGAAGAACAGCAGGTTGACGAACACGATCGACCACCAGAAGTGCACCTTGGCCCACTTCTCGCTGTACATGCGCCCGGTCCACTTCGGCCACCAGTAGTACACCGCGGCAATCAGCGCGAACACCGCACCGGTCACCAGCACGTAGTGGAAGTGGGCGACCACGAAGTAGGTGTCGTGGTACTGGAAGTCGGCCGCGACAATGGCCAGCATCAGGCCGGAGAAACCACCGATGGTGAACAGGATGACGAAGGCCACCGACCACAGCATCGGGGCTTCGAAGGTGAGCGAGCCGCGCCACATGGTGCTGACCCAGTTGAACACCTTCACGCCGGTCGGGATCGAGATCAGCATCGTGGCGAACATGAAGTAGATCTCGCCACCCAGCGGCATGCCCACGGTGAACATGTGGTGGGCCCAGACGATGAACGACAGGAAGGCGATCGCGGCAGTGGCGTACACCATCGCCTGGTAGCCGAACAGCGGCTTGCGGCTGAAGGTCGGGATGATCTCGCTGACCACGCCGAAGGCGGGCAGGATCATGATGTAGACCTCGGGGTGCCCGAAGAACCAGAAGATGTGCTGGAACATCACCGGGTCACCGCCACCGGCGGCGTTGAAGAAGCTGGTGCCGAAGAACTTGTCGGTCAGCAGCATGGTCACCGCACCGGCCAGCACCGGCATCACCGCGATCAGCAGGAAGGCCGTGATCAGCCACGCCCAGCAGAAGATCGGCATCTTCAGCAGGTCGATGCCCGGCGCCCGCATGTTGAGCACGGTGGCGATGATGTTGATCGCGCCCATGATCGAGCTGATGCCGGCGACGTGGATGGCGAACACGGTGAAGGCGACGTTGTAGCCGCCCTGCAGCGACAGCGGCGGGTACAGCGTCCAGCCACCGGCCGGTGCACCACCCGGCAGCAGGAAGGTCAGCAGCAGCAGGCTGAAGGCCACCGGCAGCAGCCAGAACGACCAGTTGTTCATGCGCGGCAGCGCCATGTCCGGCGCGCCGATCTGCAGCGGGATCATCCAGTTGGCCAGGCCGACAAAGGCCGGCATCACGCCACCGAAGATCATCACCAGCGCATGCACGGTGGTGAGCTGGTTGAACACCTCCGGGCGGATGAACTGGATGCCGGGCTGGGCGAGCTCAAGCCGGATCAGCACGCTCATGAAGGCGCCGATGACGAACATGATGAAGCTGAAACCCAGGTACAGCGTGCCGATGTCCTTGTGGTTGGTCGAGAAGAACCAACGCTCGAAGAAGCTCTGGTGGTGGTGGTGATCGTCGTGCCCAACTGCCGAGTGCGCCATCGCAAAACACCTCTCAGAATCGGTTGTCGCCACGGCCGCGAACGGCCGCGGGCTTTACATCACGCGCCGCTGGCCGCGGTGGCAGGGGTACCGGCTTCAGCCGCCGCGGGTGCGGCCGGCGCTGCCGGTGCCTCGCCCGCAGGCGCTGCCGGTTCGGCCGGTGCCGCAGGCGTGGCAGGCGCAGCCGGTGCCGGCTTGCGCTGCGCCAGCCACTGCTTGAAGTCTTCCTTGGACACCGCCTCGACCACGATCGGCATGAAGCCATGGTCCTTGCCGCAGAGCTCGGCGCACTGCCCGCGGTACACGCCGGGCTGCTCGATGCTGGTCCAGGCCTCGTTGATGAAGCCGGGGATGGCGTCCTGCTTCCAGCCCAGCGCCGGCACCCACCAGGCGTGGATCACGTCATCAGACGTGATGACGAAGCGCACCTTGGTATCGACCGGCAGCACCAGGCGGTTGTCCACGTCCAGCAGGTAATGCGGGTGGCTTTCGCGGGTCGGCACCTTGCCACTCTGACGCATGCGGTCGGACTCGCGGTCCAGGCGGCTGGTGAAGGTGACGTTCTCGCCGAGGTATTCGTACTTCCACATCCACTGGTAGCCGGTGACCTTCACCGTCATTTCGGCATCGCGGGTGTCGTACATCTTGATCAGGTTGGCCGTGGCCGGCCACGCCATCACGATCAGGATGATCACCGGGATCACCGTCCAGATCACCTCGGCCTTGGTGTTGTGGCTGAAGGTGGCGGCGACGGCGCCCTTGGATTTGCGGAACTTGAAGATGGCGTAGGCCATCGCCCCGAACACGATGACGCCGATCACCGTACAGATGATCAACGACAGGTTGTTCGACTCCCAGGCCAGGCGCGAGGTCTGGGTGACCCCCTTGCCCATGTTCAGCTGCCACGGCTTGGGATCGGCCGCCTGCGCCCATGCCCATGCCGGAACCAGTCCCCCGGCCACCAGGCTGGCGACCGCTGCAACGCACTTCGTGCCCCACCTGCTGCTTTGCTTCATTGCCTAGACCCTTAGCGTCGTCGGTTGCCGCCATCGCTGGCGGCGAGCAAGCCTTCAAGCATTTCAGCGAGCGTCTGGCGTTCGGCCGGCGCGAGGAAACTCCCCACCTCCACCTGCCGTCCGCTGGATGCCAGCCGGACCCTCTCGTCGTCGGTGAGCAGGCGCACCCAATGGGGGTGGGCCCGGAACACCGGCGATCCACCGGGTACGGGGATGACCTCCACGTACGCCGGCACGACCCGGATCTCCTCCTGCCGTTCACCGCTGCGCCACAAGGCACGCAGGGCGGCTGCCAGCAACAGGCTGTACAGCAGCGCGAACAGGGGGGCGAATGCGTTGCCAGCCACCCACCCGAGGGCGGAGACCAGCCACATCGCTCCCGACAACACGGCAAACAACAGGACGAACTGCCGGGCATCGAGCGCCCGTGGGGGACGCAGCCGCAGCTGCGTACCTGACCCATCCGGAGCTGGAAGCACCTCGATCATGTCGCAACCGCGTTCCTGCCGCGGGAAACGTCTCGATGGTAGCCCCGCCCTCTCACCGGTAGCAAGGGTTCATTCACACTTTTCCCCATGTTGCAATACAGCATGACCCCCGGCGGCGCGAATGACGAATTCAGCACAAATAAGGTCGAGCTCGCTGAACACGCTGAATCCAGCACTGCTAGGGGCTATCAGCCCTCTACAAAGGTGTCTTAGGGGCACTTCCGCAGGGCGCAAAAATGATTAAAATCGCCAAGTTTTCCACTGGCCGGATCGGCATGAACGCACCCTTCTCCTCCCCCGCCGCCCACGACGCCCCGCGTCCGGGCACGCTGCTGTCGCCGGAACTGCCGGCGTCCCCCAACCCGTTCCGCCAGGCCATCACCGACGCTTGGTTGAAGGACGAGGCCAGCCACGTGCGCGAGCTGCTGGCGCAGGCCCGCCTGCCCGCCGAGGAGCAGGCCAGGGTGCAGGCGCTGGCCGCCGACCTGGTCGGCCGGGTGCGCGTGCGCGCCAAGGACCAGGGTGCGATCGAAGCCTTCATGCGCCAGTACGACCTGGGCAGCGAGGAAGGCGTGCTGCTGATGTGCGTGGCCGAGGCGCTGCTGCGCATTCCGGACCAGGACACCGCCGACAAGCTGATCCGCGACAAGCTGGCCGATGCCGACTGGGAAAAGCACCTGGGCGGCAGCGACTCGGTGCTGGTCAACGCCTCCACCTGGGGCCTGATGCTGACCGGCAAGCTGGTGCAGATGAACGACGCCACCCGCGCCGATGCCCCCAGCGCCTTCAAGCGCCTGGTCGGCCGCGTCGGTGAGCCGGTGGTGCGCCTGGCCGTGCGCCAGGCCATGAAGATCATGGGCCACCAGTTCGTCATGGGCCGCACCATCAGCGAAGCGCTGTCGCGTTCGCACAAGGGCGACAACGCCAGCTACCGCTATTCGTTCGACATGCTGGGCGAAGGCGCGCTGACCATGAAGGACGCACTGCGCTACCTGGAGGACTACCGCCGTGCGATCCACGCCATCGGCGGCGACCACAAGGCTCGCGGCGGCCGCCCGGACGGCGACGTCAACAACGCCCCGGGCATCTCCATCAAGCTGTCGGCGCTGTACCCGCGCTACGAGCACGCCAAGCGCGAGCGCGTGCTGACCGACCTGGTGCCGGGCGTGCTGGAACTGGCGCAGCTGGCCAAGAGCTACGGCATCGGCTGCACCGTCGACGCCGAAGAGTCCGACCGCCTGGAACTGTCGCTGGACATCATCGAGCAGGTGTTCTCCGATGCCTCGCTGGCCGGCTGGGATGGCTTCGGCGTGGTCGTGCAGGCCTACCAGAAGCGCACCCCGTACACGATCGATCACCTGGCCGACATGGCGCGCCGCGCCGGTCGCCGCCTGCAGGTGCGCCTGGTCAAGGGCGCCTACTGGGATGCCGAGATCAAGCGCGCGCAGATCGAAGGCTATCCGGGCTACCCGGTGTTCACCCGCAAGCAGAACACCGACGTGTCCTACCTGGCCTGCGCCAAGCGTCTGTTCACCCATGCCGACGCGATCTACCCGATGTTCGCCACGCACAACGCGCACACCATCGCCGCGGTGCGCAGCATCGCCAACGGTGGCGTGTACGAGCACCAGAAGCTGCACGGCATGGGCGATGACCTGTACGCCGAAGTGGTGCCGGCCGACCGCCTGGGCCTGCCCTGCCGCGTGTATGCGCCGGTCGGTTCGCATGAAGACCTGCTGCCGTACCTGGTGCGTCGCCTGCTGGAAAACGGCGCCAACTCCAGCTTCGTCAACCGCATCACCGACGAACGCGTGCCGATCGCCGACCTGATCCGCGATCCGGTCGAGATGGTCGCCTCGTTCGCCTCGATCCCCCACCCGAAGATCCCGCTGCCGGTTGACCTGCTGCGCAGCCAGAACCACGACAGGAAGAACTCCATGGGCGCCAACCTCGCCAACGACAACGAACTGCGCGCCCTGGCCGAGCAGATCAACGCGGCCATCAAGCCGTGGCAGGCCGCCCCGCTGGTGCCGGGTGCCAACCCGGCCGGCGCCGCGCTGCCGGTGACCAACCCGGCCGACACCCGCGAAGTGGTCGGCCAGTGGCTCGCCGCCGATGCCGCCACCGTGCAGAAGGCCCTGGCCAACGCCGTGGCCGCGCAGCCGGCCTGGAACCGTACCCCGGCCGCCAGCCGCGCCGCCATCCTCGAGCACGCCGCCGACCAGCTGGAAGCGCGCATGCCGGAGTTCATGGCGCTGTGCGTGAAGGAAGCTGGCAAGAGCCTGCCCGACAGCATCGCCGAAGTGCGCGAAGCCGTGGATTTCCTGCGCTACTACGCCAAGCAGGCGCGCGAGCAGTTCAGCCACGCCGAGAAGCTGCCCAGCCCGACCGGTGAATCCAACGAGCTGCAGCTGCACGGCCGCGGCGTGTTCGTCTGCATCAGCCCGTGGAACTTCCCGCTGGCGATCTTCCTGGGCCAGGTGGCCGCTGCACTGGCCGCCGGCAACAGCGTCATCGCCAAGCCAGCCGAGCAGACCAACCTGATCGGCTACTACGCCGTGAAGCTGCTGCACGACGCCGGCGTGCCGACCGAGGTGGTGCAGTTCCTGCCGGGCGACGGTGCCACCGTCGGTGCCGCGCTGACGGCCGACCCGCGCGTGGCCGGCGTGGCCTTCACCGGCTCCACCGACACCGCCCGTGCGATCAACCGCGCGATGGCCGCACGTGATGCCGCCATCGGTGTGCTGATCGCCGAAACCGGCGGCCAGAACGCCTTCATCGCTGATTCCTCGGCGCTGCCGGAACAGCTGGTCAAGGACGCGATCGGTTCGGCCTTCACCTCGGCCGGCCAGCGCTGCTCGGCCGCGCGCGTGCTGTTCGTGCAGGACGACATCGCCGACAAGGTGATGACCATGCTGGCCGGTGCGATGAAGGAACTGAAGGTCGGCAACCCCGGCCTGCTGTCCACCGACGTCGGCCCGGTGATCGACGCCGACGCGCTGAAGATCCTGCAGGACCACGCCGAACGCATGGACCGCGAAGCGCGCCTGATCGCTGCTGCCGAGCTGTCCGCCGAAGCCGCCCATGGCACCTTCTTCGCTCCGCGTGCGTACGAACTGAAGGACCTGGCCCAGCTGCAGAAGGAAGTGTTCGGTCCGGTGCTGCACGTCATCCGCTGGAAGGGCGACCAGCTCGACGCGGTGATCGACCAGATCAACGCCACCGGCTACGGCCTGACCCTGGGCGTGCATTCGCGCATCGACGAGACCGTCGACCGCATCAGCAACGGCGTCCACGTCGGCAATGTCTACGTCAACCGCAACCAGATCGGTGCAGTGGTCGGCGTGCAGCCGTTCGGCGGCCAGGGCCTGTCCGGCACCGGCCCGAAGGCCGGCGGCCCGCACTACCTGCTGCGCTTCGCCACCGAAAAGACGGTGACGGTGAACACCACCGCCGCCGGTGGCAACGCCTCGCTGCTGACCCTGGGCGACTGAAACACCCCTCCCCTTCCACGGGTGTGATTGATGCACGAAAAACCCCGCGAAAGCGGGGTTTTTTGTGCGATCACGGCACCGCGCTGAAGCGGCTGTCCGCGCGCGCGGCCAGCGCGTCCTGCACCCGCGCGATGCGCGTTTCCAGATCGCCTTCCAGCAGCACGAACGGCAGCCCCCGCGCCTGCAGCTCCTGCAGGTACCAGGCATGCTGCTGCGCGCGGAAGGCCTCGCCCACCCGCGTGCCATCCTGGTCGAACGCGATGTCCGGGGCACACAGGAACAACAGGTCATACGGCCGCAATGCGGCCTGCAGCAGCGCGTCCGGTGCGCTGCCGAACATCCAGCCGCTGTAGCCCAGGGTCACCAGTGGCGTGGTATCGCAGAACAGCCAGCGCTGCGCCGTCAGCGCCGCCGCATCCTCACGCCGGGGTTGCTCTTCGGCGATGCGCAGCAGATCCGGTTCGCGCAGGTCACCGCCCTGCACCTCCCACAGCGTGCGCCCGTATTCCGCGACCCACGTCGTACCCATGCGCTCGGCCAGCACGCGCGCCAGCGTGGTCTTGCCGGTGGATTCGCCACCGATGAAGGCCACGCGCTGCACGTAGTCCACATACACCTGCGGCGACAGGCCATGGCGAAGTGCATGCGGATCGGCGCGCAGCTGGGTGCCGCTGGGCTGGCCGACATCGCGGCTGCGTTCCAGCCGCTGGTGCTGCACCGGTGCGTTGAAGTACGCGGCCATCGCTGCGGCAAAACCATCGCCGTAGTCCTCGCCGGTGAACACCACCTGCACTGGCCCGCCGAACAGATGCAGGCACAGCCAGGCGGTGAAATCGCGCTGCGCCTGCTCGCTGTCGCTGTCGCGTGGCAGCGCGCGCGGTGGCAGGTCGCGCTGTTCGCAGAGCGCGGCCAGGCGGGCATCGTCGAGCACCGCCACCGTCGCCTGCGGAAAGCGCGCACGCAGCCAGCGTTCGCGGCGGGCGGCGCTATAGCCGGCAAAGCCCGGCTGCGACCAGCCGATCACCAGCAGCTGCCGGCATTGCGCGGCGGCGAAGTCGATCAAGTGCTCATGGCCGCGGTGCAGCGGGCAGAACTTGCCCACCACCAGACCGCACTCGACGCGCTCAGGCAGCGGCATCGGCGGTCTTTGCCTCGGCACGCATCAGCGTGCGCCAATGGCGCAGCGCCACCAGCGCGTTGATCCAGAAGCCGATGTAGAGGAACGAGGTCAGGTGCAGGCCGCGGCTGTAGTACAGCGGCACGGCGATGGTGTTGACCAGCAGCCACACCCACCACGATTCCAGCTTGCGCCGCATCATCAGGATCTGCGCGATCACGCTCAGCACCAGCACTGCCGAATCGATGTAGGGCGCATAGGCATGGGTCAGGCGGGTCAGCATCCAGCCGTAAGCGAAGGTCGCCACCACCGCCAGCGGCAGCAGCCACGCCCACGCCCGCGGGCGCACCGGGGTGATCGGCAGGGGCGCGCCGTGGTCGCCGCGCAGCCACTGCCACCAGCCCAGCACGCTGATGGCGATGAAGAAGAACTGCAGGACCATGTCCGCAAACAGGTGCGAACGCTCGAACACCGCCGCGAACAACGCGCAGCCGACGATGCCCAGCCACCAGGTGTGCACGTTGTTGCGGCCGGCCAGCAGGATCGAGCCGGCGACGGCGATGTTGGCAGCCAGCTCCAGCTGGAAGTTCGGATCGGTGAGATTCATGGCGCCATTGTCGTTGATCCGCGCACCGGACGTGGATGGCTCCTACGCACTGGGGTCAGAGCCCTTTCCTGTGGAAAGGGATCCGACCCCGTCACACCTCGGTGGATCCACGCCATGCGTGGATGGCCTTACACCCCACCCAGAAACGCCTCGGCATTCCCCGCCTCGCATTTCCAGTCCGCATACACGCCCACCATCCCGCACTCGGCGCAGCGGCAACCGATATAGAGCCAGTGGACGTCCTGTGTCCCCTCATACAGCGCCACGCCGCAGTGGATCGACAACGCCGCGTTGTCGCACATGCAGACGTGCTCATCCAGATTGGCGTCCGCCAGGTACTCTGCGCTGTCGAACATCAGGTGCGATTCCCCGCACGCCACGCAGTCGCGGCGAGCAACCCCTTCCACCTCGTCGTCAAACAGATGGAAGCGGGCCGAACCGCAGCTGCACAGCGCCGCGCGGAACAACAGGGCCGGGTAGCCCGCCGCCCTGCTGTAGTTGCCGATCACCGCGGCGATGTCGCCGTCCTCGTCGCTGTACCAGTACTTGCCCTTACGCGTGAGCGCCATCGTTGCCTCCAGCAGGAATCCATCCACCGTGATTGTGCCTGTGCGGTAGATCCATGCCATGCGTGGATGGCTCATCCCACAAAAAGAAAGCCCCGCTTGCGCGGGGCTCCCTCGTGCTGCTTCAGGCCGCGGCCTGGATCAGAACTTGTACTGGAACGACGCAGCCAGCACGTCGCCACGGACCTTGTACTTGCCCGACAGCGAGTTGCCCTGGTTGTTGGTGGTCGCCGGCACGTTCACGTTCGGGTCGCTGGTGAACAGGTGGGTGTAACCGAAGTTGTATTCGGTGTTGGCCGACGGGGTCCAGCCCACGCCCAGCGACAGCCACTTGCGGCTGGTATCCGGCACGCGCACGTCGCGGTGGGCATCGGTGGTCGGGGTCTGGTCCAGCGCCACACCACCACGCAGGGTGACCGTGTCGCTCAGCTTGAAGTCGGTACCCAGCGAGACGAAGGTGGTATCGCGGTAGCCGAAGTCCAGCACCGAATCCGGCTGCGCCGAAGCGTAGTCGATGGTGACCTGATCGAAGGCGGTCGACCAGGCGGTACGGGTGACGTCACCCATCACGGTCCAGCGATCGTTGACCTTGTGGGTCACGCTCAGGGTGGCCGACGCCGGCAGCTTCACCGTGGCCTTGCCGCTGGTGGTGACAAAACGGCCCGGCTGGGCGACGTCCAGCACGGTCCGGGCATTGGGCGGCACGACGAAGGTGGCGTCACCGCCGGTGATCTTGTGCTCGACCTTGGAGCGGTAGCTGAGGCCGATGTGGGTGTTCTCATCAAGGCTGAACAGACCGCCGACGGTCCAACCCACGGCATTGTTGTCGCCTTCCACGGTCAGCTTGCCATCGGCGCTGCCCGGGGCGAAGCCCGGGACACGCGACTGGGCCAGCGCGGTACCGAAGTCGATGTTGTTGCTCAGTTCAATGGTCAGGTGCTCAACGAACACCGATGCACCGAACGACACGTACGGATTCACGTCATAGGACGCGGCGAAGCCCAGGTCGATGGCCTTCAGGTCGGTCTTCAGACCACTGTAGCGGCCCACCCAGCCGTTGTCGTATTCGGTCTTGAAGCCGAACGGAGCGGTCAGCGAGACACCGAAGTGTGCCTTCTCGCCGATCGGCATGTGGAAGTAAGCGGCCGGAACCGGGGCGATCATGCCAGCGTCGCCGCCGTCACCGCCGGTCTGCGCAGCGCCCGTCGGCTTGCGGCCCTGACCCTTGAATTCGGCCTTGAAACTGATGGCGCTCAGATCGCCCTGGACCATGGTGCCGTCCAGCTGGCGCATGCCGGCCGGGTTGACGGCGATGATGGAGGCGTCGCCCTCGGCGCTGCCGGAGCCGGCGAAGGCGCGGCCCAGGCCCTTGGCGCTGTTTTCCTTCAGCTGGAAGGCAGCGGCGTTGGCATCGGCGGCGGCCAGCGCACCGGCAACGCCGACGGCCAGCAGGGTCAGTCGGGCAATGGTAGAAGCGGTTTGCATCGTAGTTCTCTCTCCGGTAAGCGGTGATGGTGCTCTGCGTGCGCCTGCGCCCACCGGACCCGCAAAGGTCCGCCAGAACGCGCCGGATTCCCCTCCCGACATACGACGCCGTATGCGAGTATCACCCAGAGCGGTTAATGAAACAATAACAGCGACGGCCGTATTTCCGCTGCGGAAACTGAACAGGCGCCTCGCCCGCGGAAGGCCCCGGCACGCTAGGCTAGCGCCCATGTTCGTGTCTCTCCCCTCCCGCAAAAAGGCCACGCTGCGCTGGGCTACCCCCGTGCTGTTTGCGGCATTGTGGCTGGCATTCCTGTGGTCAATCTCGCGTCCGGGTGACGCCCGCAACAGCCTTTGGCTGGACTGGGGCGCCCTGTCGACCGGCCTGACCCAGCCCCACGATTGGTGGGCGACCCTGCAGGACGGCAGCGTGCTTCGGTTGTTCACCGCCCTGTTCCTGCACGCGGACTGGTCGCACCTGCTGGGCAACCTGGTGTTCCTGCTGATCTTCGGCCTGCCCGCCGAGCGGGTGCTGGGGCCGTGGCGGTTGATGCTGCTGTTCCTGGTCGGCGGCGCGGTGTCCAACCTGGTGGCGATCTACACCATGGGCAGCCCGGACCAGATCATCATCGGCGCCAGCGGCGCGGTGTCGGCGATGATCGGTGCCTACCTGGCGCTGTTCCCGGCCGCCCGGCTGGGCGTGGTCATCCCGCTGGGCCTGTTCCTGGAATTCGTACGTGCCCCGGCCTACCTGCTGATCGGCGTCTGGGCCGCACTGCAGGTGGTGTTCGCTTACATCGGCCCGAGCTTCGGCATGGTGGCCTGGTGGGCGCACATCGGCGGCTTCGTGTTCGGCCTGCTGTACGGCGTCTACGTGCGCGCGGCCATCGCGCGGAAGCTGCGCAAGCGCCACGGGTTCTGAGCACCTGAAACGCAGTCGAGCAAGCTCGACTCTACCGGCGTCGTAGAGTCGAGCTTGCTCGACTGCAGCTTGTCGCCGGGCATGGCCCGGCGCTACCTCACGGCTTGGCCGGGGTTTCGGCCGGCTTCGGTTCGGGCTTCGGCTCTGCCTTCGCATCGGGCTTCGGCACCGGTTTGGCGGCCGCGGCTTTCGTCGCCTTCTCCGCCTCGGCCTTGGCCGCTTCCGCCTTCAATCGCGTGGTCACCGAACCGGGGTTCTTCAGTTCGGCCAGAGCGTCATTGATCGGCGCATCGCCCGGCAGCACCGCACCGGCGCGGTAGCCCTCGGTACCTTCGTCGTCACCGCGCAGGTGGCCCGGCAGGGTCGCCTCGCTGTAATCGCTCAGGCTGGCCGGCAGTGCATCTTCTTCCGGCGTCGGCGCCGGCTTCAGTTCCACGTCGGGCACGATGCCGGTGGCCTGGATCGACTTGCCACTGGGCGTGTAATAGCGCGCGGTGGTCAGCTTGACCGAATCGCCGTTGTCCAGCGGCAGCACGGTCTGCACCGAGCCCTTGCCGAAGGTCCGGCTGCCGACCACGCGCGCACGCTTGTTGTCGCGCAGCGCACCGGCCAGCACTTCGGACGCACTGGCCGAACCCGCGTCGGCCAGCACCACCACCGGCGCGCCCTTCAGCAGGTCACCCGGCGTCGCATCGAAGCGTGCATCGCTGATGCTGATGCGGCCGCGGGTGCTGACGATGTTGCCCTTGTCGAGCAGGTCATCGGCCACCTGCACGGCGGCGGTCAGCAGCCCACCCGGGTTGCTGCGCAGGTCCAGCACCAGGCCCTTGAGCTGGCCACCGGCCTGCTTCTGCAGCTGCTGCACGTGCTTCTGGAAATCAGAACCGGTATCGGCCTGGAACGTGCTCAGGCGGATGTAGCCGTAGCCCGGTTCGAGCATGCGGCTCCTTACGCTGGTCACGCGGATGGTCTGCCGGGTCAGGCTGACATCGAACGGCTTGGGCCTGCCGTCGCGCACGATGGTCAGGACCACCTTGCTGCCGGCCGGGCCACGCAGCGGTTCGCTGGCATCGATGGCGCTGATCGGCTTGCCGTCGATGGCGATGATCAGGTCACCGGCGAGGATGCCGGCCTTGGCCGCCGGCGTGTCGTCGATCGGCGAGATGACCTTCATGCTGGCGTTGTCGGGCTGCTGCTGCAGCTCCACGCCGATGCCTTCGTAGGCACCGTTGGCCTGCTCGTCGAAGGCCTCGGCATCTTCCTTGTTGAAGTAGGTGCTGTGCGGATCGAGATCCAGCAGCAGGCCGCGCACGGCCGACTGCATCAGCTTGTTGTCATCGACGGGATCGACATAGGCCGCGCGGACCGCGTTGTAGACCGAGACGAAACGACGGATGTCTTCCAGCGGCACCTTCGAGGTCACCGCCTCCTCGTTGCTCGCTGCCTGGCCGGAGGTATCGGTGGCGGCCGGCGCAGTCTGCTGCGCCCAGGACAGCGCTGGCATCAGGGCCAGCAAGAGGGTGGCGGTACGGGCTGCGCGCATGGATCACTCCTGTCGACGGTGGCATCGTGCCCAAGGCACATGCCCCGATTATGCGCGAAGCGTGGCTAAATTCCCGTTGAATCCGGCCAGGTCGCAGCAGCGTCGATTCAGCGCCGCTGCAGCCAGCTGTCCGGGTTGACCGGTTGCCCGCCGCGGCGCAGCTCGAAGTACAGCGCGGTCACGCCCTGGCCACCGGAATTGCCGACCTTGGCCACGGCGTCGCCACGGCTCACGCGCGCGCCGGCATCCTTCAGCAGGGTGTCGTTGTGTGCGTACAGGCTCATGTAGCCATTGCCGTGGTCGACGATCAGGATCATCCCGTAGCCGGTCATCCAGTCGGAGAACACCACGGTGCCATCGGCCACGGCGGTGACGGTGCTGCCGGCCGGCGCGCCGATCAGCACGCCGCTGCTGGTGCGCCCGTCGGGCAGTTTTGCGCCATAGCGGGCCAGCAGGTTGCCCGACAGCGGCCAGCCCAGCCCGCCCACCTTCGGCGCAGGCGCGGAGGCCACGGCCGGCGGGACCTTGGTTGGCGGCGGCGGACGGCCCTCGGCCTTGGCCTGGCGTGCGGCCTTTTCGGCAGCGGCCTTTTCGGCGGCAGCCTTGCGCGCGGCGGCACGGCGTTCGGCCTCGGCGCGGGCGGCGGCCGCACGCAGGTTGGCCAGCAGCGTTTCCAGCGCCTTGGCATCCTGGCCGAGCGCCTGTTCCTTCTCGCGGCGGTCCTTGAAGCGTTCTTCCAGCGAGGCCACGGTCTGCGCACGATCACGGCGAGCGGCGGCCAGCGAGGCGGCCTGCTGCTTCTGGTCGCGCTGTGCGCCCAGCAGGGTCTGTTTGCGCTCGGCAATCTGCGCCTGCAGCGTCTCCAGTTCCTTCAGGTCGCCGGTGAGGGTGGCGATGCGCTGGGCGCGCTCGCGCTGCAGGTAGCGGTGGTACGCCAGGGCACGGTTGGCATCGGCCACCGTGTCCTGCGACAGCAGCAGCTTCAGCGGGGCATGGTTGCCCAGCTGGTAGGCCGCGCGCAGCAGCCCGGCCAGCTCGCGGTTCTGCTGGGCCAGGTTGGCCTGCAGAGTGGCGCGGCGCTGTTCGGCTTCGGCCAGGGCCTGGCTCTGCTCGCGCAGCGCGGTTTCGGTCTGGGCCAGTGCCCGGCCGCTGCGGGCGACCTTTTCGTCGGCATCGCGCAGCTGCCGTGAGGCCTGCCCGCGCTGGCCCTCGATCTGCCGGCGCTCCTGCGCCACGCCCTTCAATTCGGTGCGCAGCTTCTGCAGCTTGCGCTCGGCCTCGCGGGTGGAGGCGGTCTGCGCGCTGCCCGGCAAGGGAGCGGCCAGCGCCAATGCCAGCCCCAGCAACAGGCAACGCCCGGCGCGGGCAGCGGCGGTGTGATGTCGGCGTGAGGGGAAGACGTTGTTGCGCAAGGGCTTTCCAGTGACTTCAGGCAGTTGCAGGGGGTGCCGGGGAATGGTGACATCAACGCACGCGGCCTGCCAGCCGCACAACAACGAGGTCCCCCATGAAAACGCTCTCCATTCCGCTGCTGTTGGGCGCACTGCTGGTCGCCGGCCCACTTGGCGCGCAGGACAACATCAGCAAGGTCAACGGCAGCATCAGCGCCGACCCGGGCCAGCGCTACGGCAAGCTGGACACCGTCAACGGCGGCATCCGCGTCGGTGACGGCGTGGAAACCGGAAGCATCGACACCGTCAACGGCGGCGTCACCGTGGCCGACCGCGCCCGCACCGGCAGCATCGAGACGGTCAACGGCAGCGTGCGCCTGGGCCGTGAAGTCATCGCCCAGGGCGATGTCAGCACGGTCAACGGCAGCATCTTCAGCGACCACGGCAGCCAGATCGAAGGCGGCGTGGAAACGGTCAACGGTGGCATCGGCCTGGTCAACAGCCGCGTGCGCAAGGACGTGGAAACGGTCAACGGTGACATCACCGTGGGCATCGGCTCGCAGGTCGGTGGCGGCCTGCGCGTGCGCAAGCCCAACTTCAGCGTTTCGCTCACGGCCAGCCGCAAGCCGCGCGTGATCATCGGCCCCAACGCCGTGGTCGAAGGCCCGCTGCTGTTCGAACGCGAGGTGGTGCTGTACGTGCACCGCACCGCACGCGTCGGGCCGGTCACCGGTGCCGAGCCGATCCCGTTCGACACAGATACCGCGCCGGCGGACTGAGTCCCCGGCGCTGCAGTACGGGGAATGCTCCCCTTCACCGGCCGCGCCCGGCGTGGCCATCCCTCGTGTATCCAGGAAACGACGATGCCCCGCAAACTCCTCCTGTGCCTGGCCGCCGCGGCCGCGCTCAGCGCCTGCAAAGGCGAAGACACTTCCACGCCGGCGCCTGCCGCCAGCCCCGATGCTGCGGCCACGCCGGCAGCCCACACTTTCTCGCCCAGCATCAACGCCGCCGACTTCAGCGAGATGGTCAAGACGCTGGCTTCGGACGAATTCGAAGGCCGCGCCCCGGGCAGCAAGGGCGAAGAACTGACGGTCAACTACATCCGCGACCAGATGCAGCGCATCGGGCTGCAGCCGGGCAACGGTGACAGCTGGTTCCAGGACGTGCCGATGACCGAGACCACGGCCGACGAGTCGACCGTGCTGAAGATCACCCAGGGCGGCAAGACCACCGAGCTGAAGTTCGGCACCGACATGGTGGTGGGCACCCGTACTGGCGAGGCCGAAGTGAAGGTCGATGCCAGTGACCTGGTGTTCGTCGGCTATGGCGTGGATGCGCCGGAGCAGAAGTGGAACGACTACGCCGGCCAGGACTGGAAGGGCAAGACGGTTGTGATGTTCGTCAACGACCCGGGCTTCCATGTCGGCGACGAGAAGCTGTTCGACGGCAAGCGCATGACCTATTACGGGCGCTGGACCTACAAGTTCGAGGAAGCCGCCCGCAAGGGTGCGGCCGCCGCGCTGATCGTGCACGACACCGCCGGTGCTTCCTATGGCTGGGACGTGGTGAAGAACTCCTGGGCTGGCCCGCAGTACGACCTGCCGGCCAAGGATGATCCGGAAGCGCGCATTCCGGTGCAGGGCTGGCTGAGTGCGGACGCGGCCAAGGCGCTGTTTGCCGGTGCCGGCCTGGATCTGGCGCAGGCCTACAAGGACGCCAGCAAGCGCGGCTTCAAGCCGGTGCCGCTGAAGGCCACCGCCGCGGTCGACCTGAAGAGCCAGATCGCGCAGAAGCAGTCGCGCAACGTGGTCGGCGTGCTGCCGGGCAGCAAGCGTGCTGATGAGGCCGTGCTGTACATGGCCCACTGGGACCACCTGGGCAAGCATGAGGGCGAGGAAGGCGACAACATCTACAACGGTGCTGTCGACAACGCGACCGGCGTGGCCGGCATCCTCGAAGTGGCCGAAGCCATGGCCCACCAGGATCCGAAGCCGGAGCGTTCGGTGGTATTCCTGGCCGTGACCCTGGAAGAGTCCGGCCTGCTGGGTTCCAAGTACTACGTTGCCCACCCGACCTTCCCGCTGGACAAGATTGCCGGCGTGATCAACATCGACGCAATGTCGGTGGCCGGCCGTGCCAAGGACGTGACGGTGACCGGTTTCGGCAGTTCCGAGCTGGAGGACATCCTCAAGCCGCTGGCTGCCGCCCAGGACCGCACCCTGCACGGCGAGACCTCGGTGCAGAGCGGTTTCTACTTCCGTTCGGACCACTTCAACTTCGCCAAGGCCGGCGTGCCGGCGCTGTATGCCGACGGTGGCGAGGACCTGCGCGACGGTGGCGTCGACGCGGGCCGCAAGGCCGCGACCGATTACGGTAACAACCGCTATCACGGGCCGAAGGATGAGTTCGATGCCTCCACCTGGAAGCTGGATGGCACCGTGGAAGACCTGGAGCTGATGTACGGCGTGGGCAAGGACCTGGCAGGCGGCGATCGCTGGCCGAACTGGTACGAAGGCAATCCCTTCAAGGCTGCCCGCGACGAGATGATGAAGAACAAGGCCGCGGCCCCGTAGCGTCGAGCTTGCTCGACTGAATAGTGTTGAGGTCCAGGCGGCGCCCTACGGGGCGCCGCTTTTTTTTGTGGGCGGTGGGGCGGTCCATCCACGCATGTCGTGGATCTACCGGTTCGCCGTATCCACGCATGGCATGGATCTACCGGGTTCGCCGTTGGTAGCTGCCAACCTTGGTTGGCAGCGCGCAACGCGCGGCAAGGCCCGTAGCGTGTTTATCTGCGCGCAAAGAAAAACCCCGCTGCGTGAGCAGCGGGGTTTTGGGTGTAAACCTTGGCGATGACCTACTCTCGCATGGCTTGAGCCACACTACCATCGGCGCAGCTGCGTTTCACTTCCGAGTTCGGGATG
>NZ_JAMOKY010000053.1:0-19617 GCF_024499815.1 Stenotrophomonas testudinis
GCGGCATGGATGCCGCGACCAAGCCCCCATGGACGGGTTTACGGCGTCCCCCTCAACCGGACCCACCCCGCCATCCCACGGAATGCCCGCCGTTGACGTTGAAGTTGACGTTGAGCAGGTGCAGGGCTGCAAGCCCTGCCAGCACATCCACAATCCTCACGACACTGAATCGAAAACCGGTTTCGGCACGCCACTTGCACCTGTTCCAGCGAACACCCCCATCCCTGTTTCTGGAACCGTTGCAGATGTCCCACTCCGTCACTTCGATCCTTTCCCAGATCCGCTCCTATCAGACCCAGATGGGACAGCCGGCGGCGCTCAACCCGCTGGCCGAAGCGCCGCGCAGCAATGCCCTGCCCGGCTCGATCCTGGATGCATCGCAGGTCCAGCCCGCCAGCTTCACCGAGACCCTGCGCGGTGCCATCGCCGGCGTCAACGACGCCCAGCAGAAGTCCGGCGCCCTGGCCAAGGCTTTCGAACTGGGCGAACCCGGCGCCGACCTGGCCAAGGTGATGGTCGCCTCGCAGCAGTCCCAGATCGCCTTCCGCGCCACCGTGGAAGTCCGCAACCGTCTCGTCCAGGCTTACCAGGACGTGATGAACATGCCGCTGTAAGGAACATTGACGCATGGCACTGACGCTCTCCAAGGAAACCCTGAACGCCGAAAAGGCCGGGCAGTGGTTCGACCGCCTGCAGAGTCTGCAGATCACCCGCCGCCTCGGCCTGATGGCGATGATCTCGGTGGCGGTGGCGGCAGGCCTGTTCGTGTTCTTCTGGTCGCAGAAGCCCGGCATGGTCCCGCTGTACACCGGCCTGGACCAGAAGGCGACCGCCGAAGCCACCGACCTGCTGCGTGCGGCACAGATTCCGTTCGAGCTGGACCCGGCCACCGGTGGCATCACCGTGCCGGAAAAGAACCTCCACGATGCGCGCCTAAAGCTGGCCGGTTCCGGCCTGACCGACAGCGGCAAGCTCGGCTTCGAGCTGATGGAACGTGACCCCGGCTTCGGCGTCAGCCAGTTCGTCGAAAGTGCGCGCTACCAGCACGCGCTAGAAACCGAACTGTCGCGCACCATCAACACCCTGCGCCCGGTGCGCGATTCGCGCGTGCACCTGGCCATTCCCAAGCCCAGCGCCTTCACCCGCCAGCGTGACGTGGCCAGTGCATCGGTCACCCTGGAACTGCGTGGCGGCCAGCAGCTGGAGCGCAGCCAGGTCGATGCCATCGTGCACATGGTGGCCGCCGCCATTCCTGATCTTGCGCCGGAACGGGTGACCATCGTCGACCAGAGCGGCCGCATGCTCAGCGTCAGCGATCCGAACAGCGAAGCGGCGGTCAACGCCGCCCAGTTCGAGCAGGTGCGCCGCCAGGAAACCTCGTTCAACCAGCGCATCCGCGAGCTGCTGGAACCGATGACCGGCCCCGGCCGCGTCAACCCGGAAGTCAGCGTGGACATGGACTTCTCGGTGACCGAGGAAGCCCGCGAACTCTACAACGGTGAACCGCAGAAGCTGCGCAGCGAGCAGATGAGCGAGAACACCACCAGCACCCCGGGTCCGCAGGGCGTGCCGGGGGCGACGAGCAACAGCCCGCCGGGCCAGCAGGCCGCACCGCCGACCGCGCAGACCCCGACCGAAAGCAGCAAGAACGCGACCCGCAACTACGAGCTGGACCGTACCCTGCAGCACACCCGTCAGCCGGCTGGCCGCATCAAGCGCGTCTCGGTGGCGGTGCTGGTGGACAACGTGCCGCGCGCCGGTGCCAACGGCAAGGTCACCCCGCAGCCGCTGGCGGCCGCTGAACTGACCCGCGTCGAGGCGCTGGTGAAGCAGGCGGTGGGCTTCAACGCCGAGCGTGGCGACACCGTGTCGGTGATGAACGCGCCGTTCGTGCGCGACACCACCCCGGTGGAAGGCCCCGCCTGGTGGGAACTGCCGTGGGTGTTCGACGCCGGTCGCATGGTGCTGGGCGCGGTGGTGGTGCTGGCGCTGCTGTTCGGCGTGCTGCGCCCTGCCCTGCGCGGCATCACCGGGCAGAACAGGAAGAACGAGAACACCGAGCTGGAACCGCACACCGCAGACGTACAGCTGGTGGATGACGATGGCACACCGCTGCCGGCGCTGGGCGCAGACCGCGTCAGCCTGGCCGGTGCGGATCCCCTGGCCCTGCCGGTGGATTCTTATGAGGAACGACTGCGGATGGCGCGTGAAGCCGTGAAGACCGATTCCAAGCGCGTGGCCCAGGTGGTCAAGGGCTGGGTGGCCAATGACTGACGTGCAACTGACCGGCGTGCAGCGCGCTGCCGTGCTGCTGCTGTCGCTGGGTGAACTGGACGCGGCCGAAGTGCTGCGCCACATGGAACCCAAGGAAGTGCAGAAGATCGGCATCGCCATGGCGACCATGACTGACATCACCCGGGAGCAGGTGGGCCGGGTCATGGACCAGTTCAACCAGGAACTGGGCTCGAAGACCTCGCTGGGCGTGGGCTCGGACGACTACATCCGCAACATGCTGATCCAGGCGCTGGGCACCGAGAAGGCCAGCGGCCTGATCGACCGCATCCTGCTGGGCCGCAACACCACCGGCCTGGACGCGCTGAAGTGGATGGACCCGCGCGCCGTCGCCGACCTGGTGCGCAATGAGCACCCGCAGATCATCGCCATCGTGATGGCCCACCTGGAAACCGACCAGGCCGCCGACGCGCTGAAGCTGCTGCCCGACCGCACCCGCGTCGACGTGCTGCTGCGCATCGCCACCCTGGACGGCATTCCGCCGAACGCGCTGAATGAACTGAACGAGATCATGGAGCGCCAGTTCGCCGGCAACCAGAACCTGAAGTCGTCCAACATCGGCGGCGTGCAGTGCGCGGCCAACATCCTCAACTTCATGGAAAGCGGCCAGGACCAGGCCATCCTGGGCGAGATCGCGCGCATCGATGCGCCGCTCAGCGGCCGCATCCAGGACCTGATGTTCGTCTTCGACGACCTGGTGGACCTGGACGACCGCGAGATGCAGCTGGTGCTGCGCGAAGTCAGCGGCGAACGCCTGGGCCTGGCCCTGCGCGGCGCCGACATCAAGGTGCGCGACAAGATCACCCGCAACATGTCGCAGCGTGCGGCCGAGATCCTGCTGGAAGACATGGAAGCCCGCGGCCCGGTGCGCCTGTCCGACGTGGAAGGCGCGCAGCGCGAGATCCTGGCCATCGTCAAGCGCATGGCCGATGAGGGCACCGTCACCATCGGTGGCAGCGCGGAGGCCATGCTGTGAGCAATGTCGTGCGCTGGCTTGCCCCCGACCTGCTGGCCCAGCCGCAAGCGCCGCTGGAGCAGGAAGATGTCTTTGGACTCACCGAACCGGACCCCGAGCACGAGCCGGAACCGGTGCTGCAGCTGCCGACCCTGGAGGAAATCCAGGCGATCCAGGACAGCGCCGAGAAGGAAGGCTTCCAGCACGGCCACGCCGATGGCTACGGCCAGGGCCAGGCCGAGGTACGCCGCCTGGTCGCACAGATGGAAGGCATCCTTGATAACTTCAGCCGGCCGCTGGCACGGCTGGAGAACGAGGTGGTCGGCGCGCTGGGCGAACTGGCGGTACGCATCGCCGGCGCCCTGGTCGGCCGCGCTTACGAGGCCGACCCGGCCCTGCTGGCGCAGCTGGTGGGTGAAGCGGTGGATGCGGTCGGCGGCAGCACGCGCGAAGTGGAAGTGCGCCTGCACCCGGACGACATCGCCGCGCTCGCACCGCTGATAACCCTCACCCCGACCCAGCGCCTGGTGCCCGATACCAGCCTGAGCCGCGGCGACCTGCGCGTGCACGCCGAAGCGGTGCGCATCGACGGCGCCCTGGAAGCACGCCTGCGTGGCGCACTCGATGCGGTGATCCGCCAGACCGGAGCCACGCCATGACTCCCGAACCGAACCTGCCCCCGCCGTCGACCGACTGGGCCGTGGCCCGCAACCTGCGCCTGGCCCGCCGCCTGGATGGCCTGCGCGTGGATACCACGCACGGCCGCGGGCTGATCCGTGAGGGCGTGCTGCGCCGCGCGGTCGGCCTGACCCTGGAAGCCGTGGGCTGCGAGGCGCCGCTGGGTGCCAGCTGCAAGGTGGAAGTGGTCGATGGCGGTTGGGTCGACGCCGAAGTGGTCGGCTTCGCCGGTGAACGCACCTACCTGATGCCCAGCGCCGAGCTGCATGGTCTGCTGCCCAACGCACGCGTGGTGCCGTCTGCGCGCCGTGGCGGCGTGGAAGTGGGCGAAGGCCTGCTCGGTCGGGTGATCGACAGCGATGGCGTGCCGCTGGATGGCAAGGGCCCGATCCGTGCTGAAGGCCACGTCGGCATGGCCGGTGTCTCGATCAACCCGCTCGCGCGCGAGCCGATCACCCAGCCTCTGGACGTCGGCGTGCGTGCCATCAACGCCCTGCTGCCGATCGGCCGCGGCCAGCGTGTCGGCCTGTTCGCAGGTTCCGGTGTCGGTAAATCGACGCTGCTGGGGATGATGACCCGCTACACCGCCGCCGACGTGATCGTCGTCGGCCTGATTGGTGAACGTGGCCGCGAAGTCCGTGATTTCGTCGAGACCACGCTGGGCGAGGAAGGGCTGCGCCGTGCGGTGGTGGTGGCCAGTCCGGCCGACCGACCGCCGCTGGCACGCCTGCACGGCGCCTACCGCGCCACCGCCATCGCCGAGTGGTTCCGCGACCAGGGCCTGAACGTGCTGCTGCTGATGGATTCGCTGACCCGCTTCGCCCAGGCGCAGCGCGAGATCGGCCTGTCGGTGGGCGAACCGCCGACCACCCGCGGCTACCCGCCGTCGGTGTTCGCCAAGCTGCCGGCGCTGGTCGAACGCGCCGGCAACGGTGCCAAGGGGCGCGGCTCGATCACCGCCTTCTACACCGTGCTGACCGAGGGCGATGACCCGCAGGACCCGATCGCCGATGCGGCGCGCGCCATCCTCGACGGCCACATCCTGCTGTCGCGCCGGGTGGCGGACAGCGGCCTGTACCCGGCCATCGACGTTGAATCGTCGGTCAGCCGCGTGGTCACGGAAATCGCCGACGAACCGTGGCGCCTGCGCATCCGCAAGCTCAAGCGCCTGGTCTCGGCCTATTCCTCCAACCGCGACCTCATCGCGATCGGTGCGTACCAGCGCGGCAACGATGCCGCCACCGACGAAGCCCTGGAACGCTGGCCGGAAATCATGGAGTTTCTCGGCCAGGACGTGGCCAAGGCCGCTGATCTTCCGCACAGCCAGGCGGCGCTGCAGCGCCTGGTGGATTAAGAGAGCCGAACCATGACACAGTCCAAGCGCATCGATCCCCTGCTGAAGCGCGCCCAGGAACACGAAGACGCCGTGGCCCGCGACCTGGCCGAGCGCCAGCGCGTGCTCGATACCCACCTCTCGCGCCTGGACGAGCTTCGCCGCTACGCCGAGGAGTATGCGAACGCGCAGATGGCTGCGACCAGCCCGGCCCAGCTGCTCAACCGCCGCGCCTTCCTCGACCGCCTCGACAGCGCGGTGGAACAGCAGCAGGCCACGGTGAACGGCAACCGCGAGAAGGTGGAAGCCGAACGCGCGCGCCTGATCCTGGCCAGCCGCGACAAGGCCGTGCTGGAACAGCTGGCCGCAAGCTACCGCGCCCAGGAAAAGGTGGTGACCGACCGCCGCGACCAGCGCGAGATGGATGACATCGGCGCCCGCCGCGCACGCCTGGCGCAGACGGCGGAACCGGACGGCGGCGAGCAGGGAGGCCGCACGTGATGCCCTCCGCACTGTCCAGCAGCATCGGCACCGCCAGCAGCACCGGCAGCACCGCCAGCCCCGCGCGCAGCACCGGCAGCGGCAAGGATTTCGGGCGGATGCTGCAGGGCCCGCCCGCGGCCGACACCCAAGCGAAGCCTGCCAGCAACGCGCCCCCGGCCAAGCCGGGCGCCTCGCCAGGCAGTGCATCACCCAACCCGGACGACAGCGCGGACAAGGCCTGGACCAGCGGCAAGGACAGCGAGGCCAGCACGACCGAGGCAACCGCCTCGAACGCACCCTCCTCCACTGCCGCGCAGGACAAGGACGCGGACAAGGACGACAGCGCCGACGGCGACGATGCGCCGTGGCCGCCGCTCGGTCTGGCCGGGCTGGTACTGGCCACGCCCGTGCCGGCCGAAGCCGCCGCCACCGCGCCAGTGGTGAACACCGATGGCGCCGATGCGGCACTGCCGTCGGCTGCTCCGGCGCTTCCCACCGCACCGCCGCTGGCCGCCGGTGCAGCCGTGACCACCGCAGCGACTGCCGCAGCGGCCGACAGCGATGGCGACATCGTCACCCAGCCGCTGCCGGACATGATCCTCGGCCAGCAGGCGCTGGATGGCGCCGACGACAGCGACGGCCTGCTGATCGGCGATCGCCCCCCGATAGTCCCGTTGCAGGGCGCATTGCCCGCCGCGCTGCAGGACCTGAAGGCCGCGCTGGCCAGCACGCCGGTCTTCGACGGCGAACCGACGCCCACCCCGACCCTGGGTGACGACGGCTTCGACCAGGCGGTCGGCGCACGCCTCGGCTGGCTGGCCGACCAGAAGATCGGCCACGCCCACATCCGCCTGAACCCGGAAGACCTGGGTCCGGTGGACGTGCGCCTGCAGATGAATGGCGACAAGGTCCACGCCAGCTTCAGCAGCCCGCACGTGGATGTGCGCCATGCGCTGGAAAGCAGCCTGCCGCGCCTGCGTGAACTGCTGGGCGAACAGGGCTTCCAGCTGGCCCATGCCGATGTCGGCCACCAGAACAGCGGCGACGGCAGTCCGTCGGCGCAGCCCGGCGGCATGGGCGACCTGGGCGGCGGCGACGGAGAACCGTCGCGGGGCGACACCACGATGTCGGCTGCACAGCTGATGCGCCAGCGCGGGCTGCTGGACGCCTACGCGTAAACCCTAGCGCCGGGCCCTGCCCGGCGGTTTTACGCACCGACGGAATTCTGTCGCACCCTTCTCCTCGCGCTGCGGCACGCCCCTTGCATATCCCGGTGAAGCAACCCTCAGGAGCTTCACCTCGTGGCCGCAGCCGCTGACAAAACCAAGAAGACCGCCGACAAGGACAAGGCCGCCAAGCCGCGCAGTCCGCTGTTGATCACCGCCCTGGTGGCCGTGCTGGCCGCAGGTGCCGCCGGTGGTGGCGTCTGGTTCTTCAACCAGTCCAAGCACGAAGACAAGACCGCCGAGGCCCCGAAGAAGGGTGCCGTGCCGGCCCCGGCGCAGTACTTCGCGCTGGACCCGGCCTTCGTGGTCAACCTCAACGGTTCGATGGACGGCCCGCGCTACCTGCAGGTGGAAGTGCAGCTGATGACCCGCGATCCGGCCGCGCTGGAAGCGATCAAGACCCACGCCCCGGCCATCCGTGCACGCCTGCTGATGTTGTTCTCGCAGGTCACCTCCGACCAGATCGCCGACATCGCCGGCAAGCAGAAGCTGCAGGCCAGTTCGCTGGCCGAAGTGCAGAAGGTGCTCAAGGCCGAGACCGGCAGCAACGGTGCCGACGATCTGCTGTTCACCAGCTTCGTGACCCAGTAAGGGCTGCCCCCGATGAATGACCTGCTGTCCCAGGATGAGATCGATGCCCTGCTCCATGGCGTGGACAGTGGCGCGGTCGAAACCGAACCGGAGGCGCCCAGTGGCGAGGCCCGTTCGTACGATTTTGCCAGCCAGGACCGGATCATCCGCGGTCGCATGCCCACCCTGGAAATGGTCCACGAGCGTTTCGCGCGCCTGTGGCGGATCGGCCTGTTCAACCTGATCCGGCGCTCGGCCGAACTCTCGGTGCGTGGCATCGAGCTGATCAAGTTCAACGACTACATGCACTCGCTGTATGTGCCGACCAACCTGAACCTGATCCGCTTCAAGCCGCTGCGGGGCACCGGCCTGATCGTCTTCGAGCCGACCCTGGTATTCGCCATCGTCGACAACTTCTTCGGCGGTGACGGGCGCTACCCGACCCGCATCGAAGGCCGCGAGTTCACCGCTACCGAAATGCGGGTGATCCAGCTGCTGCTGAAGCAGACCTTCGCCGACCTGCGCGAGGCCTGGGCGCCGGTGATGGAAGTGGATTTCGAATACATCAATTCGGAAATCAACCCGCACTTCGCCAACATCGTGACGCCGCGCGAATACGTGGTGGTGTGCCGCCTGCACGTCGAACTCGACGGTGGTGGCGGCGATATCCACGTCACCCTGCCGTACTCGATGCTGGAGCCGATCCGCGAACTGCTCGACGCCGGCATCCAGAGCGACCGCAATGATCGCGATGCCAGCTGGGGCGTGATGCTGCGCGAGCAGCTCAACATCGCCGAAGTGACCCTGTCCAGCGTGCTGGCCAGCAAGCGCATGACCCTGCGTGACCTGACCCGGCTGAAGGTCGGCGACATCCTGCCGATCGAGCTGAACCCGCAGGTGCCGCTGTGCGTGGAGAACATCCCGGTGTTCACCGGCGAGTTCGGCGTCGCCAACGGCATGAACGCCGTGAAGATCACCGCTACCCATCCGCCGGGCACCCGCCCGCGCGTACCCGTCATCCAGGAAGACCCGCAATGAACGATATCGACACCCTCGAACCGACCCCGGCCCAGTTCGGCAACCTGGAGGCCGACGAGTCGATCGGCCCGGACCTGAACCTGGACGTGATCCTCGACGTGCCGGTGACCCTGTCGCTGGAAGTCGGCCGTGCCCGCCTGCCGATCCGCAACCTGCTGCAGCTCAACCAGGGCTCGGTGGTGGAACTGGAACGCGGCGCCGGCGAATCGTTGGATGTGTTCGTCAACGGCACCCTGATCGCCCATGGCGAAGTGGTGGTCATCAACGATCGCTTCGGCGTGCGCCTGACCGATGTGGTCAGCCCGAGCGAGCGGATCCGGAGACTGCGTTGAGCCTGCTGCTCGCCACCGCCCAGGCTGCTGCGAACACCACCCCGCAGATCGGCCAGCATGCGGCCAGTGCACCGAGCTTGTTCGGCGCGGTGCTGGCGCTGCTGGCGGTGCTCGCGCTGGTGGTCGGCCTCGGCTGGCTGCTCAAGCGCATGCCGGGCAGCGGCTTCCGCCCGCCGGAAGGCATGAAGCTGGTGGCCAGCCTGAATGTTGGCGCCAAGGAGCGCGTGGTGGTGGTCGAGGTCAATGGCCAGCAGCTGCTGCTGGGCGTGACCGCCGGCAGCATCCATACGCTGCATACCCTTTCCGAACCGCTGCCGCCGCCCGCGCCGCCGCGCGTGCCGGACTTCAAGAACCTGCCGAATTTCGCCCAGCTGCTGCAACATCGGCTGCGCAAGGACCCCTGACATGCGTGTCGCCCGTACCCGTCCCGCCACCGTTCTGTCGTGGCTGCTGTTGATCGCCCTGTGCCTGCTGCCCGTGCTGGCGTTTGCCGCGCCCGGTGCGCCGGCCGCGCTTCCGGACGTCAACGTCGGCAAGATCGGCGGCCAGCCGGTCAGCCTGCCGTTGCAGACCCTGCTGCTGATGACGGCGATCACTCTGATCCCGTCGATGCTGCTGGTGCTGACCTCGTTCACCCGCATCATCATCGTGCTGGGCCTGCTGCGGCAGGCGCTGGGCACCGGGCAGACGCCGTCCAACCAGGTGCTGCTGGGCCTGGCCCTGTTCCTGACCGCGATGATCATGATGCCGACCTGGGACAAGGCGTGGAGCACGGGCATGGCGCCCTACCTCAACGGCGAGATCGACTTCCAGACCGCGTGGACGCTGACCACGCAGCCGCTGCGCGGCTTCATGCTGGCGCAGATCCGCGAGACCGACCTGATGACCTTCGCCGGCATCGCCGGCCACGGCACGTACGCCAGTCCCGACGCGATCCCGTTCCCGGTGCTGGTGGCCTCGTTCGTCACCAGCGAACTGAAGACCGCTTTCGAGATCGGCTTCCTGATCTTCATCCCGTTCGTGATCATCGATCTGGTCGTGGCCAGCGTGCTGATGTCGATGGGCATGATGATGCTGTCGCCAATGCTGGTGTCGGCGCCGTTCAAGATCCTGCTGTTCGTGCTGGTCGATGGCTGGGTGCTGACGGTGGGTACGTTGGCGGCCAGCTTCAATCCGGCGTGAATCAATCCGGCGTGAATGAAACACGCCCCGTCGGGCATGGCCCGGCGCTACCGATGGAACAACGATGTCTCCCGAACTTGCCTTGACCGAACTGCGTGGCGGCCTGATCACCGTGTTGTGGGTGGCCGGCCCGCTGCTGCTCACCGTGCTGGTGGTAGGCGTGGTGGTGGGCGTTGTGCAGGCCGCGACCCAGCTCAACGAGCCGACCATCGCCTTCGTTGCCAAAGCCGCTGCGTTGACGGCCGTGCTGTTCGCGCTGGGCAGCCTGCTGATCGGCCACCTGGTCGAATTCACCACGCTGCTGTTCCAGCGCATTCCACACCTGATCGGCTAGGAAACACGCGCTGATGGATGCCGCCACCCAGATGGCTGCCGACGGCCTGCAGGCCTTCAGCATGATCGCCACGGTGCTGTGGACGATGCTGCGCATCGGCGCTGTGGCGATGGCCATGCCCATGATCGGCACCCGCGCGGTGCCGCAGCGGATCCGCGTGATCCTGGCCGGCACCCTGTCCATCGCCCTCGCCCCGCTGCTGCCGCCGGTACCGGAATGGACCGGCTTCGATGCCGCCACCGTGCTGACCATCGCCCGTGAACTCGCCATCGGCGTGTCCATCGGCTTCATGCTGCGGTTGATCTTCGAGGCCGGCGCCATGGCCGGCGAACTGGTCGCGCAGGGCACCGGCCTGGCCTTCGCGCAGATGAGCGATCCGCTGCGCGGCGGCACCTCCGGCGTCATCGGCCAGTGGTTCTACCTGCTGTTCGGCCTGCTGTTCTTCACCGCCAACGGCCACCTGGCGTTGATCTCGCTGGTGGTGGACAGCTACCGCGCGCTGCCGATCGGTGCGCCCCTGCCCGACCCGAACGCCTTCTTCAGCATCGCCCCGACCCTGTTGCTGACCGCCCTGCGCGGCGCCCTCACCCTTGCCATCCCGTTGACGGTGGCGATGCTGGCGGTGAACCTCGCCTTCGGCGTGCTGGCGCGTGCAGCGCCCGCAATGAACCCGATCCAGCTGGGCCTGCCGGTCTCGCTGCTGCTGGGCCTGTTCCTGCTGGCCCTGCTGATGGGTGAGATGGGCCCGCCGGTGCAGCGCCTGTTCGACGCCGCCTTCGAAGCGGCGGGTGCCGTCACCCGGTGACGCGCACTTGTAGAGCCGAGCCCACGCTCGGCTCTACCCATCCCACCTTGCCACGAGCGCTTTTGTAGAGCCGAGCCCATGCTCGGCTGCCTTTGGCCCAAGCAGGAAGCCGAGCATAGGCTCGGCTCTACCCCTCCCCCATCCGTTCGCGTTAGAGTGAATGGGCGGTGCCCAGGGGGACACCGCACCTGGCAGCCGCCGTGCGGGCCGCCTGCCTCATCCATGCCCCAACGTAGTTTTTCCGTCGACAGGATGGTCCGGGAGAAAGACGAATGCTGGTAGGCACGTACAACCCGTGGTTGGTAGCCGTTTCGCTGCTGGTCGCAGTGATGGCGTCGTACACCGCGCTGGCCATGGCCGGCCGCACGGTTACCGCGCCCGGCAAAGGCGCCACCTGGTGGTGGCGGCTGGGCGGCGGTTTTGCCATGGGCCTGGGCATCTGGTCCATGCACTTCATCGGCATGCTCGCCTTCGACCTGCCCATCCCGCTGGGCTACGACCTGCCGATCACCCTGCTCTCACTGGGCATGGCCATCGCTGCCTCGGTGTTCGCGCTGTGGCTGGTTTCGCTGCGCACCCTGCCACACCCGCGCTTGGCCGGTGGCGCGGTGCTGATGGGCACGGGCATCGCCGGCATGCACTACGTCGGCATGGCCGCGATGCGCATGAACCCGGGTATCGACTACGACCCGGTCTGGCTGGCGCTGTCGCTGCTGGTCGCAGTAGCTGCCTCATGGGTCGCCCTGTACGTCGCCTTCCGGCTGCGCGCGCAGCACACCCGCAGCATTGATCGACTGGCGGCCGCCGGCCTGCTCGGCCTGGCCATCGTCGGCATGCACTACACCGGCATGGCCGCCGCGCGCTTTCCGGAAGGCAGCGTCTGCGGTGCGGCCGTGGGCGATGGCCTGCAGAGCACCTGGCTGGCGATGCTGGTGGTGGTGCTTACCGTGGCGATCCTGGCGGTGGTGCTGGTGGTGTCCTGGATGGACCAGCGAGTGGAGGCGCAGCTGCTGCGCCTGCGCAACTCGATGCTGAGCACCTCGCTGACCGATGCCCAGCAGGAGCTCACCCAGGCCGCGCTGCATGACCCGCTCACCCGCCTGCCGAACCGGCTGCTGCTGCAGCGGGGCATCGTGCAGGCGCTGGCCGAGGCCGAACAGGGCGGCAGCCGCTTCGCGGTGATGTTCATGGACCTGGATGGCTTCAAGCAGGTCAATGATGCCTATGGCCACCAGGCCGGCGATGCGCTGCTGGTGGCGGTGGCCGAGCGCACGCGGCAGCTGCTGCGGCCCAACGACCTGCTGGCCCGGCTGGGCGGCGATGAGTTCGTGCTGGTGGTGCGCATCGAACACGACGAGGATCTGCCGACCCTGGCCCAGCGCATCCTGCAGGCGGTGGGCAGCGTCCCGCTGCTGCCCGACAGCGAACTGCAGGTGACCGCCAGCATCGGCGTAGCGATCTGCCCGGACCACGCCGCCAGCGAACGGCAGCTGATGGCCTTTGCCGATGCGGCGATGTACCAGGCGAAGGAATCCGGCCGCAACGCCTTTGTGATGTTCGCCGACTGGATGAACGACAGCGCCGAGCAGCAGTTCCGCCTGCTGGCCGACCTGCGCAAAGCGATCCGCAGCGACCAGCTGTTCCTGCACTTCCAGCCAAAGATCCAGGTGGCCACGCAGAAGGTGGCCGGTGCCGAGGCGCTGATCCGCTGGCGCCATCCCGAGCACGGGTTGATCCCGCCGGACCGCTTCATCCGCCTGGCAGAGCGCAGTGGCGCCATCAACGAGATCGGCCGCTGGGCGCTGGACCAGGCCTGCGCCCAGCTGCGCCGCTGGCACGACGCCGGCCATGAGGGCTGGTCGATGTCGGTCAACCTGTCGCCGGTGCAGTTCGGCTCGCCGCACCTGCTGCAGGATGTGACCGAAGTGCTCGAGCGCCATCGCATCACCCCGCGCCAGCTGGTGCTGGAGATCACCGAAAGCACGGTGATGCGCGATACCGACACCAGCCTGCGCCTGCTGCAGGCGCTGTCGGCCCTGGGCGTGGGCATTTCCATCGATGATTTCGGCACCGGCTATTCCAGCCTGCTGTACCTGAAGCGTCTGCCGGCCACCGAGATCAAGATCGACCACGCCTTCGTGCGCGACCTGGAACATAGTGCCGAGGACGTGGTGATCGTCTCGGCCATCGTGGCCCTGGGCCACGCGCTGGACATGGACATCGTGGCCGAGGGCGTGGAAACCGCCGCCCAGCGGGCCTACCTGGAACGACTGGGCTGCGACTATCTGCAGGGCTTCCTGCTGGGCCGCCCGGTGGATGCGGCGCGCTTCATGCAGCTGCACGACCTGCCGCGGCCACGCATCGAACTGGCGCCGGCTCAACCGGCGCCCCCCGCTCCCGACTGATGACTGACCCGTGACAACGCTGTTGACCAGAAGACCTCATCGCGTGGACGGCGATCAGGGCCCCGTACAGGGCCAGCAGCAGCCGCCTATTTCACCCGCAGGTTGATGGATATCTGCTGCCGCACAAATCGCGCGGTTGAAGTCTCGTCGATGATCGTCTGCTCCAGCGGGCGGCCCTTGGCGTCCAGCAGCGTCACCGCGAACATGTCGTACCCTTCTGTGCTGGCGGCAGCATCACGTGCAACGCGCAAAAGATAGGGCGCTGACAACGGCGTTCCCAAAAGATTGAACGCCTGGTTCTCCTTGACCTCGACAATCACGGAACTGTTGCGGGCCTGCACGTGCGGATCCAGTGAGTCCACCTTGACCAGAAAATCCAGTGCGCCGGCTGCCCCCGCTGACCTGGCCTTTGCAGCCCTCTTCGTCACAGGCTCGGCGGTTGCGGCGCTTGCGGCACCTACACCACCCACCAACAATGCCGCTGCACCCATTGGCGCCAACCTGAGCAGTTGACGACGACGATCATCAAATTTCTCCATGAGTCATTTCTCCAGAAAGTGGCTTAATCGAATACCGGAACATCTTCGACGTAGCAGATATGGCGATTGGTACAGCCCCGGTTGTTCGTGCCGGTGCAGTCGGTCGTATTCGTGCAACTGACGTTGCAGCTCGGATTGGAACACCCGCTATTGGCCAGGGGACTGATGAGCCCTTCCTTGCGTTGCAACGACTGCGCCGCCTCGTCATTGATGCTCACGGCACCAGACGGCGTAACCGCAATATCTGAAGGATCAATGCTATCGATCACCGGGTATCTCCTTTACGCTGGCAGAGTCGAAAGAGGGCAGGAAAGCGTCCGGGCATCCATCGTTCGATAGCCCTCGAACCATCGCTGCAACTGCTGCTGGTCCAGATCGAGCGTTCCGTCATCGAGCAGCCGGCCGACATCATTGCGCGGATCATTGAGCGCCACAGTGCACTTCCCGATACGGCCGTCGGCACGCACCAGCAGTGAGTTGGGCCTGGCGGCATAGCAGATGTAGTCACCCAGACTGGCTTCGGAAGTCGCTTTCGGAGGCTCACCAACGTCCTGGGCACCGGTTATGTACGCCAGTACCTGCTGGTATCTGGCAAATCCCAGTTCTGTCTGCGGAATTCCTTTCTCACCACTGAGATTTGATACGCGGTGAAAGAACACCTGGTAGCGATCATCACCACCGAATGCCTGCTGCACTTTGCCATACAGCCTGCGTACCGATTCAATGTTCTCGGAATGCACGTGGAGGCGAAGCGTGATTCGAAAGTTCTGCTGCAGTCCCTGCATGTCCACCAGATTCTTCCAGATGACATCGAACGTACCGGACTTGTTCGCCAGAAGCCGGGTTCTGTCATGCCACTCCGCGTCGCCGTCCAGGGTTATCTGGTAATTGTTGTGCCTGATGGCGACAAGATCGTCGAACAATCCCCTCTGCAACGTATAGGCGTTGGTGGTCAGTGCCCCGTGGAACTGGATGCCACTTGATTTGCACAGCCCATGCGCGAATCCACCGATCTCGCGAACCACACCTTCGGCCAGCAGAGGCTCGCCACCGAACCAGGACAACGTGAAGTCGTCAATATCACGGACCCTGACCTCGATGAGTTTCTTTATCCCGTCGATGGTCCTTCGCTTCATCCTGCCGATCTGGAAATCTTCGTAGCAATAGGTACACCGGAAGTTGCACTTCTCGGTAGGCAGTACGATCAGCTCGAACCGCCTGTTGGACAACGCACCCGCCAAGGAGGCTTCACTTACCATGGGTGAAATCCTCCTATTCGAAGATGGGGTGCTCGGTTGTGAGGTTGCAGCTTCCAATGTTCTTGGAGCCACCACAGGCGCCGCTGTTGGTGCAGTCGATATTGGTACCCCTGCACGATCCCTGATTCGTGCACAGGTCGTTGGCACCCCCGGCTTTGACGAGGGTGCCGATATTTTCAGCCAACCCGCTCGCGTACAGGTCCTGATGACGGACCATGCCCTGCTTCGACACAGAAATGGTCGAAGGATCAATCCCTTGAACTGCCATGGCTACATTTCCTCGCTGGAAGAACGTTGCTTGTTCCAGCAATACAGGTGACACAAAAGAGATCATTATCGGCGCGTTGGTTTTATGTCAACACCATCTCGCTGTTGGGATTTTCTTACACCATGGCCCGCAGCACCGCAGTGGCGTGGCCACCCGGCGCCGCGGATGTCAGGCCGATGACGGCTGACCGGAAGCGCCGCCCCGCCGTCACGGAACAGTTCTTGCACGCACCCCGGCAACCCCAGCCGCAGTGCCCGTGATGTCCGAGAACGAAGACGCAGGCGAAAAAACCGAACAGCCAACCGAAAAACGCCTGCGTGAGGCCCGTGAGCAGGGCAACATCCCGCGTTCGAAGGAACTGGCGACCGTGGCCGTGTTCGGCACCGGCATCATCGCCATCATGGCCAGCAGCGCCTCGCTGGGCGCTGGTGGCAGGGCGTGGATGCGCGCCGCACTCAGCCCCGAGCCGGCCCTGTGGCAGAACCCGCAGCTGCTGTTCGGGCACTTCGGCATTTTGTTCCTGCGCCTGATGATGGCCTGTTGGCCGTTGTTGCTGGTCTGCATCCTGGCCAGTTTCCTGGCGCCCGTGGTGATGGGCGGCCTGCGCTGGTCGAACAAGTCGCTGATGCCCGACCCCAGTCGCCTCAGTCCGCTGTCCGGACTGAAGCGCATGTGGGGCGCCGAAGCCGTCGCCGAGCTCATCAAATCACTGCTGCGCATGGGGTTTGTCGGTGCCTCGGCCACCCTGGTGTTCGCCGCCAGCTTCGACAGCCTGCGCGGCCTGCTCAACCAGCCACTGGAGTCGGCCGTCGCCCATGGCTTGGGCTTCACCCTCAAGCTGCTGCTGGCTGCCGCCGGGGCGATGCTGGTGCTCGCCGCCATCGATGCCCCGTACCAGCGCTGGAACTGGACGCGCAAGCTGAAGATGACCCGCGAGGAACTGCGCCGGGAAATGAAGGAAAGCGAGGGCAGCCCGGAAGTGAAGGGCCGCATCCGCCATATGCAGCAGCAGCTGGCCAACCGCCGGATGATGGAAGCGGTGCCCACCGCCGACGTGGTGGTGGTCAACCCCACCCACTACGCGGTCGCCCTGAAGTACGAGGGCGGCAGCATGGGAGCCCCCACGGTGGTCGCTCTGGGCGTGGACGAAACTGCCCTGCGCATCCGTGAAGTGGCCGACGGCAACAAGGTTGCGATCGTCTCTGCCCCGCCTTTGGCACGCGCCTTGTATCGGGAGGGGCAACTCGGAAAGGAAATTCCCGTGAGACTGTACTCCGCCGTCGCCCAGGTGCTGTCCTACGTCTACCAGCTGCGCAGCTGGCGGACCGGCCCGATGCCGTCCGTCCCGCATGTGGACGTGGATGAATTCGGCAAGGGAGGCCGCGCGTGAACGCCCAGGCTTCCGGCTTCAACACCCGCCGCGCCCTGGAGATGATCCGCCAGGGCCTTGGCGCGCCGCTGATCGTGCTGGCCCTGCTGGCCATGGTCGTGGTGCCGCTGGCCGCGCCGGTGCTCGATGCACTGTTCACCTTCAACATCGCCATCTCGCTGATGGTGCTGCTGGCGGTCGTCTACGTGAAGCGGCCGCTGGACTTCACGATCTTCCCGATCGTGCTGCTGGTCACCACCATGCTGCGGCTGGCGCTGAACGTGGCCTCCACCCGCGTCATCCTGCTGCACGGCCAGAACGGCCACGAGGCGGCCGGCAAGGTCATCGCCGCCTTCGGTGAATTCGTCATCGGCGGCAACTACGCAGTCGGCATCGTGGTCTTCGCCATCCTGACCATCATCAACTTCGTGGTCATCACCAAGGGCGCCGGGCGCGTCTCGGAAGTGACCGCGCGCTTCATCCTCGACGCCATGCCCGGCAAGCAGATGGCCATCGACGCCGACCTGAACGCCGGTTTGCTGACGCGTGAAGAAGCCAAGGCCCGTCGTGAAGAGGTTCGCGAGGAAGCCGACTTCTACGGTGCGATGGACGGCGCCAGCAAGTTCATCCGCGGCGACGCCATCGCCGGCATCCTGATCCTGTTCATCAACATGCTCGGTGGCCTGGCCGTGGGCGTGCTGCAGCATGGCATGCCGTTCGGCGATGCCGCCGCCACCTACACTCTGCTGTCAATCGGTGACGGCCTGGTGGCGCAGCTGCCAGCCCTGCTGATCTCCAGCGCCGTGGCGATGCTGGTCACCCGCGCCTCGCGCTCGCAGGACATGGCCCAGGCCATGACCGGCCAGGTGTTTGGCCAGTACCGCGCCCTGGCGATCACCGCCGGCATCCTCGGCCTGGTCGGCCTGGTGCCGGGCATGCCCAACGTCGCTTTCCTGACGCTGGCCGCGATCCTCGGCTTCATTGCCTGGAAGCTGTACCGCAAGAGCCAGGCACCGGCGGCCGATCCGGCCGCGGCCGCCGCTGAAGCCGGCCCGTTGAATGCCCTCGGCCGCCCGGCCGCCGCGCCAACCGCCGAGCTGAGCTGGGACGAACTGCGCCCGGTCGATCCGCTGGGCCTGGAAGTGGGTTACCGGCTGATCCCGCTGGTGGATGCCAACCAGGGCGGCGAGCTGATGGCGCGCATCAAGGGCGTGCGCCGCAAGCTGACCCAGGACGTGGGCTTCCTGATCCCGTCCGTGCACATCCGCGACAACCTGGAACTGCCGGCCAACGGCTACCGGGTGCTGGTGCATGGCGTGCCGGTAGCTACCGCCGATATCCACCCCGACCGCGAACTGGCGCTGGACCCGGGCAGCGCGCTGGGCCCGCTGGAGGGCATCGCCGGCAAGGACCCCGCATTTGGCCTGGATGCCACCTGGATCCAGCCGCACCAGCGCGCCCAGGCCGAGACCATGGGCTACACCGTGGTCGACCCGGCCACCGTGGTCGCCACCCATCTGTCGCACCTGATCCGCGAGCACGCGCCGGAACTGCTGGGCCACGAAGAAGTGCAGCACCTGCTGGCCAACCTGGGCAAGACCGCGCCCAAGCTCGTCGAAGATCTGACGCCGAAGGCGCTGCCGCTGTCGGCGGTGGTGCGCGTGCTGCAGAACCTGCTGGTCGAGCGCATTCCGATCCGCCAGCTGCGCAAGATCGCCGAAGCGCTGGTCGAGCACGCCCCCATGAGCCAGGACCCGGCCACGCTGACCGCTGCGGTGCGCACCGCGCTGGGCCGTTTCATCGTGCAGGAGATCGCCGGAATGTCGGCGGAGCTGCCGGTGTTCACCCTCAACCCGCAATTGGAACGTGTCTTGCAGGAGTCCACGCAGGGCAACGGCGCCGCGCTGGAACCCGGACTCGCAGAGCGACTGCACCAGAGCCTGGCCGAATGTGTCAGCAAGCAGGAAGCGCGAAACGAGCCGGCGGTCGTGCTGGTACCGGGCCCGGTGCGTGCCGCGCTGGCCCGCCTGGTCCGCCACAGCGTTCCGTCGCTCTCGGTCTTGGCCTACAGCGAGGTGCCGGAAGACAAGCGCCTGAAACTGGTCGGAACGATCAGCTGACGCCCGCCCTCCACGCGCCAGAAAACAGACACCACTTTCAAACCGCAGTACACGACAGATTCCAAGGGGAACCCGAACCGTGCAGACCACCGACCACCCGCGTTCCTCGACCGCCACTCCGCCGACTTCGTCCCGTGACCACAGCATGAAAATCAAACGATTCGTCGCCGCCGACATGCGCTCGGCCATGAACCTGGTGCGCAAGGAACATGGACCCGACGCCGTGATCCTGTCCAACCGCCGGATCGAGGAAGGCGTGGAGATCGTCGCCGCCGCCCATTACGACGAGAGCGCCGTGCAGCGGGCACTGGAAGCCTCGCGCCGCGAGATCGCCCCGCCGCCGCCGAAGCCGCGCACCGCCGCCGACGCAGTGATCGCCGCGGTGACCCGCCGCCGCACCCCGACCCCGGCCGCCGAACCGGTGGCCGC
>NZ_JAMOKY010000054.1:0-19321 GCF_024499815.1 Stenotrophomonas testudinis
AAGTCGGGCGGCCACCCCCGCGACTCGATCCTCGCCGACCCGCTCGAGGCCGTGGTGGCCCCGGCCGCCGCCGTGGTCGCCCCCATCGAAGCGCCGGCGGCGGAAATGCCCGCCAACGATATGGCGCCGCTGGCCGACGCCCTGCCGACCCCGGCACCCGCGCCGCAGCTGGCTCCGGCCCCGGCGCTGACGATGGTCGCCGCCGATGACGGCGAGATCCGCCAGCTGCGCCACGAGGTGGCCGGTATGCGTCAGGTCATCGAGCGCGAGATGAACCGCTTCACCGATGAGCGCCTGCGTGGCAGCGCGGTGCGCGCCACCGCCCTGGACCTGATGGACGAGTACGGCTTCGACGCGGGCCTGTCGCGCGACGTGGCCATGCAGATCCCGCTGGAGACCGAGGCCCACCGCGGTCGTGGCCTGATGCTGGGGCTGATCTCGCGCAAGCTGCCGATCGCCCCGGTCGACCCGCTGGAAGAAGGCGGCGTGATCGCCCTGGTCGGCCCGACCGGTGCCGGCAAAACCACCACCATCGCCAAGCTGGCCTCGCGCTTCGCCGAGAAGCACGCCCCGCGTGACGTCGCCCTGGTGACCACCGACACGATGCGCGTCGGCGCCCGCGAGCAGCTGTACGGCTACGGCCGCCAGCTCGGCATCGCCGTCCACGAGGCCAACAGCGGCACCGACCTGGACCAGCTGCTGGAGCGCCTGCAGGACTACAAGCTGGTGCTGATCGACACCGCCGGCCTGGGCCCGCGCGACCGTGCCCTGGCCGCCCAGCTGCAGTGGCTGCGGGCCGCCCGCCAGGTGCGCACCCTGCTGGTGCTGCCGGCCAACACCAGCTTCGGTGACATGGACGAGGTCGTCCGCCGCTTCGGCGCGGCCAACCTGCAGGGCCTGGTGCTGAGCAAGCTGGACGAGACCGGCCGCTTCGGCAACGCCCTCTCGGTGGCCGTCGACCACGCCCTGCCGATCACCTGGGTGACCGATGGACAGGACGTCCCGGAGGACCTGCACCGGGCCAGTGCAGCCAATCTCGTACTTCGCCTTGAAGATTTGCGCCGAGCGGCCGATATGCCCTGCAACCCGGAGTTGAACCATGCCGTCGCGTGAGTACGCCAAGCTGACCAATACCTTCCCGCTGTCGGCGACCCGCAGCGCGCCGCTCGGCCCTGTCCGCACCATCGCAGTGAGCGGCGGCAAGGGCGGCGTGGGCAAAACGAACGTATCGGCCAACCTCGCCGTGGCGCTGGCGGGCATGGGCAAACGCACCCTGCTGCTGGACGCCGACCTGGGGCTGGCCAACATCGACGTCATCCTCGGCCTGAACCCCAAGTTCACCCTGGCCGACCTGGTGGCCGGCCGCTGCAGCCTGGACGAGGTGATCATCGAGGGCCCCAACGGGGTCCTGGTGGTCCCGGCCGCCTCGGGCCGCCGGCACATGGCCGAACTGGCCCCGGCCGAGCACGTCGGCCTGGTCAACGTGTTCTCCGAGCTGGAACGTGATCTGGACATCATGGTGGTGGACACAGCCGCTGGCATCACCGACGGCGTGCTGACCTTCTGCCAGGCCGCGCAGGACACCGTGGTGGTGGTCTGTGATGAGCCGGCCTCGATCACCGACGCCTATGCGCTGATCAAGGTGCTCTCGCGCGAACGTGGCGTGGACCGCATCCAGGTGGTGGCCAACATGGTGCGCGACCCCAACGAGGGCCGCGTGCTGTATGAAAAGCTGACCCGCGTCTGCGAGAAGTTCCTCGCCGATGTCTCGCTGAACTACCTGGGCTGCGTGCCGCAGGATGACTGGCTGCGCCTGTCGGTGCAGCGCCAGCAGCCGGTGGTCAAAGCCTACCCGTCCAGCCCGGCCGCGCTGGCGATCACCGAGATCGCCCGCCGTACCGCCCGCTGGCAGGCGCCGACCGAACCGCGTGGCGGCGTCGAGTTCTTCCTCGAACGCATCCTCAAGCAGCGTGGGGTGACCGTATGAAAGGTGCAGCCCAGTACAAGGAAGTCCAGCGCGCCAGCGCGACCGACGTCATCGCCCAGCACTCCGATCTGGTGCGGCGCATCGCTCACCACCTGGCCGCACGCCTGCCGGCCAGCGTCGAGGTGGACGACCTGATCCAGGCCGGCATGATGGGCTTGATCGAAGCCTCGCGCAGCTATGACGCCGATCAGGGCGCCTCGTTCGAGACCTACGCCTCGATCCGCATCCGTGGCTCGATGATCGACGAGATCCGCCGTGGCGACTGGGTGCCGCGCTCGGTGCACCGCCGTGCCCGCGACGCCGCCGCCACCATCCGCCGGCTGGAGCAGAGCAGCGGCCGCGCCGCCAGCGCCACCGAAGTGGCCGCGGCGATGGACATGCCCCTGCCCGAGTACCTGCGCCTGATGGAAGACGCCTCGCGTGGCCAGGTGCTGAGCCTGGAATCGCGCATCGAGGACCAGGGCGAGCTGGACACGGTCGCCCAGGGCGGCCCGACGCCGCAGCAGGTGCTGGAACGCGGCGAATTCGGCCGCGAGCTGGGCAAGGCGATCGGCCACCTGCCCGAGCGCGAACAGCTCGTGCTGTCGCTCTACTACGAGCAGGAGCTGAACCTGAAGGAGATCGGCGCGGTGCTAGGCGTTAGCGAGTCGCGGGTCTGCCAGATCCACGGCCAGGCCGTGCTGCGACTGCGCGGCAGGCTGAAGGTCTTCGAGGCGGCCGACGCCGGCCTCGAGCAATGAACATGCGCGAGGCGGCTGCCCCCGGCCGCCCGCAGTGAACAACAAAGGAACTCTGCTTTGAACAAGAACATGCGCATCCTGATCGTTGACGATTTCTCGACCATGCGTCGCATCGTCAAGAACCTGCTGGGCGATCTGGGCTTCACCAACACCGCAGAAGCCGAGGACGGACATGCCGCGCTGTCGTTGCTGCAGAGCCAGCCGTTCGATTTCGTGGTCACCGACTGGAACATGCCGGTGATGACCGGCATCGAGCTGCTCAAGGCGATCCGCGCCGATGCCAAGCTGAAGACGTTGCCAGTGCTGATGGTGACCGCCGAAGCCAAGCGTGAGCAGATCATCGAAGCGGCCCAGAGCGGCGTCAACGGCTACATCATCAAGCCATTTACCGCGCAGACCCTGGAAGAGAAGCTCGGCAAGATCTTCGAACGCCTGGCAGCGAGCGCCTGATGGACGCCCAGGTCGACAGAAGCGCCCTCGCCCTGCGCCTGCAGGAGGCCCTGGATGCATTGGAGTCGGGTGACGAGACCGCCTGGCGCCAGCGCATCGACAGCCTGGTGGCCGCGCGCACCCAGCCGATGATGAGCGGCCTTTCACGGCTGGCCCGCGAGCTGGGCCAGGCACTGGGCGAACTGCCGACCGTGCCCGACGAGGCCGGCGAGCTGGACGATGCCTGCGCACGCCTGGACCACGTGGTGGCGATGACCGAACAGGCCACCCACCGCACCCTGGACCTGGCCGAGGAATGCCGCGCCCTGACCGAACAGCTGCGTGCAGATGGCCTGCAGCCGGGCCAGGGCGAACAGCTTGAGCGCATCCGCCACAACCTGACCGAGATCGCCCTTACCCAGAGCTACCAGGACCTGACCGGGCAGATCATCCGTCGCGTGGTCGGCATCGTCCGCCGCGTGCACGAAGGCTTCGGCGCGCTCGGCCTGCCGCCGGAACAGCATCGCACCGACCCGGAACTAGCCGGGCCGGCACTGAAGGGACTGGACCGCCACGCGGTCTCGCAGAACGACGCCGACGACCTGCTGTCGGATCTGGGGCTGTAAGCATGAGCGCGGTTGCCGACGACATCACTGCCGATTTCATCATCGAGGCCCAGGAAATCCTGGATCGCCTGGGCGAACAGCTGGTGTCGCTGGAACAGGCACCGCAGGACAACGACCAGCTCAATGCGGTCTTCCGTGGTTACCACACGCTGAAGGGTGGCGCCGGCTTCCTCGGCATCACCGCCATGGTCGAGCTGTGCCATGCGGCGGAAGAAGCGCTGGGCGCCGCGCGTGCCGGCCAAGCCGTGCTGCAGGCCCATCACTTCGATGCCGCCCAGCAGTCGCTGGACTACCTGCAGTCGATGCTCGACGCGGTGTCGTCCGGCACTGAACCCGGCTATGCGCCGCCGGAACTGATCGCCCAGTTCGACGTGCACGGTGGTGCGAGCCCCTCCACGGGCGCCGCCACGGCGGCCGCGCCGGCTGCTGCCGGCGGCGACCTGATCACCGACGACGAGTTCGAAGCGCTGCTCGACCAGCTGCACGGCGGCAACGCCCCGACTGCGGTCGCACCGCCGAAGAAGGCCGACGACGGCCTGATCAGCGAAGACGAGTTCGAAGCCCTGCTCGACCAGCTGCATGGCGGTGCCGTGCCCGGCGCCAAGCCGGTGGCTGCGGTACCGGTCGCGGCACCGCCGGCACCGGCACCTGCGCCGCGTGCGGCGGCCAAGCCGGCGGCGAACAAGCCGGTGGCCGAAGCGGAACACACCGTGCGCGTGGATACCAAGCGCTTGGACGCCATCGTCAACCTGATCGGCGAACTGGTACTGTCACGGAACCGGCTCAAGACCCTGCGCACCCGCCTGCGCGACGAAGAGCTGGACCGCGCCGTGTCGACGCTGGACATCGCCACCGCGCGCCTGCAGTCGGCGGTCATGCGCACCCGCATGCAGCCGGTCGGCAAGGTGTTCTCGCGCTTCCCGAAGGTGGCCCGCGACGTCGCGCGTTCGCTGCAGAAGGAAGTGGACCTGGAGCTGATCGGCGCCGAGACCGAACTGGACCGCAACCTGGTCGAAGCGCTGGCCGACCCGCTGGTGCACCTGGTGCGCAACGCCATCGACCACGGCGTGGAAATGCCCGACCTGCGCGAAGCCCAGGGCAAGCCACGGATGGGCCATGTGCGCCTGTCGGCGCAGCAGGAAGGCGACTACGTCAGCATCGAAGTACAGGACGACGGTGCCGGCATCGATCCGGAAAAGCTGCGCGCCAAGGCACGCGAGAAGGGCCTGATCGATCCGGAAGCCGCCGCCCGCCTGAGCAGCGAGGAATGCCTGCACCTGGTGTTCCTGCCGGGCTTCTCGACCAAGCAGCAGGTCACTGATATTTCCGGCCGCGGCGTCGGCATGGACGTGGTGCAGTCGCGCATCCGTGAACTGAGCGGCCAGATCCAGATCCAGTCCGAACTGGGCCGTGGCAGCCGCTTCCTGATCCGCGTGCCGCTCACCCTGGCCATCCTGCCGACCCTGCTGGTGCAGGCCGGCGAGGATGTCTACGCCCTGCCGCTGGCCCGCGTGATGGAAGTGCTGCACGCGCCGCGCACTTCGCTGGGCTGGTTCGATGGCCGCGCGGTGCTGGACCGCCGCTCGCACACCCTGCCGCTGGTCGACCTGCGCCAATGGCTGGATGTGACGCCGGCCGCCTCCACGCTGCTGACCATCGTGGTGCTGCAGGCCGGTGAAGCGCGCTTCGGCCTGGTCGTGGACCAGGTGCGCGGCCGCGAGGAAGTGGTGATCAAGCCACTGCCCAAGGCCCTGCGCGGCCTGCGCGGTTACGCTGGTGCAACCTTGATCGGCGATGGTCGCATGGCCCTGATCCTGGACGTGGACGGCCTGCGCTGACCCCCCGCCGGGCCCTGCCCGGCGACCCGAAAACTGTGACTACCGTCTGTACACGATCTACCGGTGTCTCAAGTCCCATTCACACAAGCCGATACCGGACCCATGGATAGACTCAGCCTCATTGGACTCTTTCTCGCCCTGGCCTCGCTGGTCGGCGGCAGCATCCTGAAAGGCGCCGGCCTGGCTTCGCTGTGGTCGCCTGCCGCCTTCGTGATCGTGATCGTCGGCACCGTCGCGTCGATCCTTCTGCACACCGCCCCGGCGGTGTTCAAGCACGCCTTCAACATCGTGCGCTGGGTCGTGCGCCCGCCACACAGCGACCGCCATGAACTGATCAAGCAGATCGTCGAGTGGAGCAACATCGCCCGCCGCCAGGGCCTGCTGGGCCTGGAATCGCAGGTGGAAGCACAGCGCGACCCGTTCCTGCGCAAGGGCCTGCAGCTGCTGGTCGATGGCGTGGAGCCGGAATCGATCCGGCACATGCTGGAAATCGAACTGAGCGGCCAGGAACACCAGGACCAGGCCGCGGCCAAGGTCTTCGAGGCCATGGGCATCTATGCACCGACCCTGGGCATCATCGGCGCCGTGCTGGGCCTGATCGCGGTGATGAAGAACCTGGCCGACCCCAGCAAGCTGGGCCACGGCATCGCCGCCGCGTTCACCGCCACCATCTACGGCATCGCTTCGGCCAACCTGCTGTTCCTGCCCATCGCCGCCAAGCTGAAGGGCGTGATCGCGCACAACACCCGCGACCGCGAGATGGTCATCGAAGGCCTGATCTCGATCGCCCAGGGCGAAAACCCGCGCAACATCGAAACCAACCTCACCGGCTTCCTGCACTGACATGGCCCGCCGCAAGCACCACGAAGAGCACGCCAACCACGAGGCATGGGCCATCCCCTATGCCGACCTGATGACGTTGCTGCTCGCCTTCTTTGTGGTCATGTATGCCATTTCCTCGGTCAACGAGGGCAAGTACCGGATCATGGCCGATGCCCTGACCGATGCGTTTGGCGGCGCACCGCGCACCATCAACCCGGTGCAGGTGGGCAACAGGCAGGTGCAGGGTGGCGGCTGGGACAGCCCGTCGGTCATCAAGTCCGGCACCAAGATCGGCCCGTCCGCGCCCGCACCGTCGCACGATCCCACCCTGCTGCCATCGATGGCTTCGCAGATGCGCATGCCGGTGTCGGTGCACAACCAGGAACAGATCGCACGTGCCGAGCGCCAGCTCAACAGCATCGCCGACCGCCTGACCGCCGCACTGTCGCCGCTGATCGACCGCGGCATGATCAGCGTGCGCCGCACCGAGTTGTGGATCGAAGTCGAGATCAACAGCGACATCCTGTTCCCCACCGGCTCGGCCGCGCTGGACGTGCACGCACGGCAGACCTTGGCCAGCCTGGCCGAAGTGCTGCGTGACGTGCCCAACAGCGTGCGCGTGGAAGGCCACACCGACGACGTGCCGATTGCCACCGCGACCTTCCCGTCCAACTGGGAGCTCTCGGCCGGTCGCGCCGCCAGCGTGGTGCATCTGTTCGCCGACCAAGGCGTGCAGCCCTCGCGGCTGGCCATGGTCGGCTACGGCCAGTTCCGCCCGCGCGATGCCAATGACAGCGCGCAGGGCCGCAACCGCAACCGGCGGGTGATGGTCATCATCCTGGCCGACACCAGCCATGCCGTCGATCCGCTGGGCGATCGCCTGAATGCCGCTGCAGGTGGCGGCAGCGCCGCCGCCGGCGCGACCACCGAAGCTGCTGCAACATCGCGCAGCGCCCCCGTTTCCCCCATCGCACCGGTGCAGTTGCCGCCGGTGCCGGCTGGCAGCCGCGTCGGCGCCGCCGTTCCCCCGGCAATGAAGGAGTAACCCGATGCGCATCTGGGCAGTCGCCAACCAGAAGGGTGGAGTCGGCAAGACCACCACCACCCTCGCCCTCGGTCGCGGCCTGGCCGCACAGGGCCACCGCGTGCTGTTGATCGACCTGGACCCGCACGCCTCGCTCACCCGCGCCTTCGGCGTGCCGGTCGAGCCGGCGCCGGCCGGCGTGCTGGAACTGTTCGGCGCACCGCCGGCCGAGCTGTCCACGCTGAGCCACCCCAGCAGCATCGGCGGCCTGGACTACGTGTGCGCGCAGGCCTCGCTGGCCACCCTGGAACGGCGCAGCGCCAACCAGCCCGGACTTGGCCTGGCGCTGCAGAATGCGCTGGCCCGCCACCACGGCCAGCACGACTACATCCTGCTGGACTGCGCGCCCACCCTCGGCCTGCTGATGATCAACGCGCTGGCCGCAGCCGACCGCCTGATCATTCCGACCCAGGCCGAGCCGCTGGCCCTGCACGGCCTGGACGGCATGGTGCGCACCGGCGAGATGGTCGAGCGCTCGCGCCGCCGTCCGCTGCCGATCTCGATCCTGCCGACGCTGTTCGACCGCCGCACCCGTGCCGGCAACGAATCGCTGCGCACCATGCAGGACCGCCATGGCACCCGCGTGTGGGAAGACGCGATCCCGATCGATACCCGCATCAGCAACGCCGCCGGCCTGACCCTGCCCAGCGTGGGCGAGGACTATCCGGGCCGCGGCCTGGCTGCCTATCGCCGTGCGCTGAACTGGATCGTCGGCGAAGACGCGCGTGCCCTGGAGCAGGCAGCATGAACACCCCCGGCGTGCTGGACGACTATCTGGACGAGCTGCTGGGCGAGGCCATCGCCGTCGCCGCGCCCGAGCGCGAACCCACTTGGGACGACCTGCCGGCCGAGGTCATCTACGAGACCGGCGACGCGCCCGTTGCCAGCGCTGCGGACGACGCCGCGCTGGAAGCCGCCTTCGAAGCCGCCGTGGTTGCGGCACCCGAACGCGAACCCACCTGGGACGACCTGCCGGCCGAGGTCATCTACGAGACCGGCGACGCGCCCGCTGCCAGCGCTGCGGACGACGCCGCGCTGGAAGCCGCCTTCGAAGCCGCCGTCGTTGCGGCGCCCGAACGCGAACCCACCTGGGATGACCTGCCCGCCGAAGTGATCTACGAGACCAGCGACAGCGCCAGTAGCGCCGGGCCACACCCGGCGAGCGCAGCGGCGCCCGAACCCACCACCGAGCCGGACGCCCCCAAGCCCACCTGGGACGACCTGCCGGACGAAGTGATCTACGAAACCGACAGCGCCGACAGCCATCGCCTGGCGCACACCGACAGCCCCGCCCTGCAGGCCGCCTTCGAGGCCGCCGCGGTAGGCGAGGCCGTGCCGCCGCCGGCGCCGGTCGTGCCCGCAGCGCCCATCCCGGCAGCGCCCCGCCCTGCCCCTGCGCCGGTCGCACGCGCCGCCGTCGCACCGCCGCCGCGCGTTGCCCTCGATACGCCGCCCGGCATCCGCCCCGGCAGCTGGCAGGAACTGCAGGCGCAGGCCCACCAGCCGCCGCATGGCGCCAACCCGCACAACCGCCGCGCCGCCGAACGCACCTCGCGCTGGCTGCGCCTGCGCTGTGGCACCCAGGCCTATGCACTGGAACTGCTGAAGGTGCAGGAAGTGGTGCTGCCCGTGCCGCTGCTGCCGCTGCGCGGCACGGCGCCGGCCATGCTCGGCATCATGAACCTGCGTGGCCAGGTGGTGCCGGTGATGGACCTGGGCATCCACCTGGGCGCGGCCACCGCCGAGGACGATGCGCAGACCCGCATCGTGGTGCTGGAAGAGAACGGTGAAACCCTCGGCCTGCGCGTGTCCGCGGTCGAGGACGTGGCCAGCCTCACCGATTCGCAGATCGAGCCACCCGATACCGCCCGCATCTGCCAGATCTCCAACGAGCTCTTCCGCGGCGTGGCCCGCATCAGCCAGCGGCCGATGATCCTGCTCGATGCGACCCGGTTGTTGGGCTGAGCGCGTCGATTCAACCCTAAAGAACCCCTGCCGGGTGCCGTTATGGATCTCGGAACCGTTTGTCCGGAGCAACGATGAGCACTGTCGAACTGGGTGACGATCTCGGCATCGAGAACAGCACCGAGCTCAAGAACCGCCTTTCGCCCCTCGTGGCGGAAGCAGGCGAACTGACCCTGGACGCAAGCCAGGTCGGTCGCATCCACACGGCCAGCGTGCAGGTGCTGTGTGCGTTCGTGCAGGCGCGCCGCGAGGCGGGCCTGGGCACCGGCTTCCACGGCTGCACTGCAACCTTCCGTGACGCCGCCCGCCTGTTGGGCGTCACCCAGGCCCTGGGCCTGGACGTACCCCATGACAACCTGAAATCTGTGGAGAACGCTGCATGAGCGCACGTATCTTGGTGGTGGACGATTCGGCGTCGATGCGCCAGATGGTTTCCTTCGCCCTCACCTCGGCCGGTTTTGCCGTCGAAGAAGCCGAAGACGGCGCGGTCGCGCTCGGTCGCGCCAAGGGCCAGCGTTTCAACGCGGTGGTCACCGACGTCAACATGCCGAACATGGATGGCATCAGCCTGATCCGCGAGCTGCGCCAGCTGCCGGACTACAAGTTCACCCCGATGCTGATGCTGACCACCGAGTCGGCTGCGGACAAGAAGTCCGAAGGCAAGGCCGCCGGTGCCACCGGCTGGCTGGTCAAGCCGTTCAACCCCGAACAGCTGGTCGCCACCGTGCAGAAGGTGCTGGGCTGATCGCCCGGCATCCCTGAACCGCCCCTACCCCACGTTTCCGGATTGCCTCTGCCATGAGCATGGACCTGCAACGCTTCCACGCCACCTTCTTCGAGGAGAGCCGCGAAGGCCTCGACGCAATGGAGGCCGGCCTGCTGGCCCTGGAATCGGGGCAACAGGACGCGGAGATCATCAATTCGGTGTTCCGCGCCGCCCACTCCATCAAGGGTGGCGCCGGCACCTTCGGTTTCGATGCGATCGCCGGCCTGACCCACGTTCTGGAAACGCTGCTGGATGAGCTGCGTGCCGGCAAGCGTGCGCTGGAACCGGCCGCGGTGGACGCGATGCTGTCCTCGGTGGACGTGCTGCGCGCCCTGCTGCGCGAAGCCGAGCACGGCCAGGCCGCTGATCCGGCCGCCGTCGCCGCGGTGAAGGCGCGACTGGAAGCCGTGCTGTCCGGCCAGGCCGCCGCCAGCGCTCCGGCCGCTGCCGAAGCCAAGATCGACGACACGCCCGAAGCCTGGCAGATCGGCTTCACCCCGGCGCCGTCGCTGTTCATGAGCGGCAACGACCCGCTGCGCATCATTCGCGAACTGGAACACCTGGGTTCGCTGCAGGTCGCCGCGCGCATGGAGCGCCTGCCCGGCTTCGCCCAGCTCGACCCGCTCGAAGCCCACCTGGCGTGGGACCTGGGCCTGGTCGGCAAGGTGCCGCGCAGCAAGATCGAAGACACCTTTGCCTGGGTGCTGGACGACTGCGATCTGGACATCCGTCCGGCTGCGCCGCCGAGCCTGGCCACCCAGGCCCCCGTTGTTGCCCCTTCCACCCCCGCTGCACCGGTGGCTGCAGCCGCCCCCGCCGCACCGGCCGCCAGTGGCGGCGCACAGGAAGCGGAAACCTCGATCCGCGTCAGCGTGGACAAGGTCGACGCACTGATCAACCTGGTCGGCGAACTGGTCATCACCCAGGCCATGCTCAAGCAGGTCTCGCACGCACTGGACCCGGTGCATGCCGAAAGCCTGTTCGCCGGCCTGGACCAGCTTGAACGCAATACCCGCGATCTGCAGGAAGCGGTGATCGGCGTGCGCATGCTGCCGGTCGATGCGGTGTTCCGCCGCTTCCCGCGCCTGGTCCGCGACCTCTCGACCCGCCTCGGCAAGCAGGTGCGCCTGCGCACCGTCGGCGAAGGCACCGAACTGGACAAGGGCCTGATCGAAAAGATCGCCGACCCGCTGGTCCATCTGGTCCGCAACTCGATCGACCACGGCCTGGAAATGCCGGACGTGCGTCGTGACGCAGGCAAGGACGAGACCGGTACGATCACCCTGGCCGCTTCACACCAGGGGGGCCACATCGTCATCGAAGTCAGCGACGACGGCCGCGGCCTGAACCGCGACAAGATCCTGGCCAAGGCGCACGAACGCGGCCTGGCCGTACCGGACAACCCGACCGATTCGCAGGTCTGGGACCTGATCTTCCAGCCCGGCTTCTCCACGGCCGATGCGGTGACCGATCTGTCCGGCCGAGGCGTGGGCATGGACGTGGTCCGCCGCAACATCCAGGCACTGGGTGGTGAAGTGCAGATTGAAAGCAGCCTGGGCAGCGGGACGCGCACGCTGATCCGCCTGCCACTGACCCTGGCCATCCTCGACGGCATGACGGTGGCGGTGGCCGGTGAAACCCTGATCCTGCCGCTGGCCTACGTGCTGGAAGCCCTGCAGCCGCAGCCCGAGGACATCCGCAGCATGGCCGGCGAAGGCCGCGTGCTGCGCGTGCGTGGCGAGTACCTGCCGATCCTCTCGCTGAGCGAGTACTACGGCTACGGCGCCCGCCGCGCCAACAGCGAATCGCTGGTGGTGGTGGTCGAGGGCGATGGCCAGAAGATCGCCCTGGAAGTAGACGAACTGGTCGGCCAGCAGCAGGTGGTGGTGAAGAACATCGAGAACAACTACCGCCGCATCGGCGGGGTGTCCGGTGCCACCATCCTCGGCGACGGCCGCGTCGCCCTGATCGTCGACATCGGTGGCCTGGTGCGCTCGCTGCGCGTGCCGCAGGCCGCCTGACCCACCGCACCGCGTTGTACCCGAACCGCCGCCCGCAGGGGCGGCGGTTTTCGTTTGCGCGCGCTTCAATCGCGCTGACCACATTGTGTGACATTGGTCGTGCCGGCGGTTGCACCTGAAACCAGCTGTCCGGGCCAGGGCCATGGCGGTGCAACGCTTTCCACATCGGCTTGCCGGGCGAGTGACTGTGACATTGATCTTAAAGTCCCGTGATCTGACGCCGCTATCTGTCTGTGACGGCGGTCACTATCAAGACGCCCAGCCACGCCGTTACGCATTGCCCCTTCCAAGGCCGCCCGCGCGCGGCTCCACTGTCACCTGGAGCATTTCATGAAGTGGTTCCACGATCTGCCCATCGCCCGCAAGCTGGCGCTGGGTTTCACTTTGACCACCCTGATGACGGTGGTCCTGGGCGTGTTTGCGCTGCTGCGCCTCTCCGAAGCCAATGCACAGCTGGGCTCGATGGCGACCAATGACATGCCCTCGCTGCAGCACCTGGGCGAGGCGCGCTCGCTGCTGGGCGAGTTCCGCACTTACGAGATGGCCCTGCTGACCATGCTGGACCAGCCTGACCGGGTTGCCGACTACAACAAGCGAATGGATGACACCGCGCAGACGGTACGCGATGAGTTGGCGGCGTACGCCGCCATTCCAGCCAGTGACGCCGAGCGTGCGCTGTTCACGCCGGTGAAAGCCGACGTAGATGCCTATCTCGCTGCCAATGCCAGGCTGCGTGAAGCAGTGAACACCGGCGACGCCGTGCTGGCCCAGCAGATTTCCGACGAGCAATCTCGGCCGGCACGGCGCAAGGCGTTCGATGACCTGAAGGCGCTGAGCGGATTCCTCAGCAAGCAGATGCAGGGCAAGATCGAGGGCGCCAACGCCACCCACCGCAACAGCATCATCGCCGTGGTCAGCTGCGTGGTACTGCTGTCCCTGCTCGCAGCCGCACTGGCCGTGGTCATCTCGCGCGCGGTCACCGGCCCGCTTGGAAAGGCGCTTACCGCCATCCAGGCCGTCGCTCGCGGCGATCTCAGCGTCAGCACCCAGGCCACCAGCCAGGATGAAGCCGGTCGCATGCTCGCCGCGACCAGCGAGATGACCGCCATGCTGCGCCGCTTCTCCGAGCAGACCCAGCTGATGGCGCAGATGCATGCCGGTCCGGACATCAGCCATCGCATTCCCGAGGATTTCCCCGGCGTCTACGGCCAGCTGGCCGGCGGGATCAATACGGTCATCTTCGAACACCTGGATGCAATCGTTGATGCCATCGATGTACTCAACCAGTACGCCGTCGGCAACCTGGCCCCGGACGCACGGCGCCTGCCGGGCAGCCGCGCCATCCTGCACGAATCGATGGATGCCGCCAAGGCCAGCCTGCTGGCCATCAACACGCAGATCCAGCAGTTGGCCAACGCTGCGGCCGCCGGTGACTTCAGCCAGCGCGGTGACGCCGGTTGCTTCGACCATGACTTCAAGGTGATGATCGAGCAGCTGAACTCGATGATGCAGGTGGCCGACGGCAACCTGGGCCAGCTCTCGCAGCTGCTGCAGGCCATCGCCGAGGGCGACCTCACCGCACGCATGGATGGCCAGTTCCACGGCGTGTTCGCCCGCATGCGCGATGATGCCAATACCACCGTCAGCCAGCTGACCCAGATCGTCGGCCAGATCCAGGCCAGCGCTGGCAGCATCACCCTGGCCGCCGGCGAGATCGCTTCAGGCAACAGCGACCTGTCGCGCCGTACCGAACAGCAGGCCGCCAATCTGGAAGAGACCGCGGCATCGATGGAGGAACTCACCTCCACCGTGAAGCAGAACGCCGAGCACGCCCGCCAGGCCAACCAGCTGGCCATCGGTGCACACGGCGTCGCTTCGCAGGGCGGCGAAGTGGTCGGGCAGGTGGTCGTCACCATGTCGGCCATCGAAGCCTCCTCGAAGAAGATCGCCGAAATCATCTCCGTCATCGACGGCATCGCCTTCCAGACCAACATCCTGGCGCTGAATGCCGCGGTGGAAGCGGCGCGTGCCGGTGAACAGGGTCGCGGCTTCGCCGTGGTCGCCAGCGAAGTGCGTACCCTCGCCCAGCGCTCGGCCGCCGCCGCGAAGGAAATCAAGGGCCTGATCGATGATTCGGTCGGCAAGGTCGCCGAAGGCTCCAGCCTGGTGCACCAGGCCGGCAGCACCATGGGCGAGATCGTCGCCTCGGTGCAGCGCGTCACCGACATCATGGCCGAGATCTCCGCTGCCTCGCAGGAGCAGTCGGCTGGCATCGAACAGGTCAACCAGACCGTGGTGCAGATGGACGAAACCACCCAGCAGAACGCCGCGCTGGTGGAAGAAGCCACGGCCGCCGCAAGGGCGATGGAAGACCAGGCTGCGCAGCTGGGCGAAGCCGTGGCCCGCTTCCGCTTGGCCACTCCCGGCCTGAGCGCTCCCGCACCGCGCGCCATTGCCGCAGCCCCGGTGGCGCGCAAGCCCACGGCAGTTGCCACCCCGGCCCCGTTGCGGGCCCGCAAGCCGGTGGCGCAGCCTGCGCTGGCCGGTGACGGCGACTGGCAGGAGTTCTGAGCCACAGCGGGTCCGGTTGCAGCATGACCGGACCCGCATCAAGGCGGCGGCACCGTCCATGGAAAGTGATGCATTTCACACTTCATAATTGCCGACCTTGGCCGATACTTCCTTCAAGCCACGCGCCCGCGCGTGTCGGCCCCCGCCCCAGAATCAAGATTCCATGTCCGACGGCCACGACAACGACCAGCACGATGCCCACGCGGCCGACGCCGACGACGAACGCTTCCTGGTGCGCAATCCCCGCCAGCTGCGCCAGCTGCTGCGTTCGCTGATCGACCAGCGTTCGCTGATCAACGCCCACATCGACGGCCGTGATCGCTCCTTCCCGACCGCCCTGCTGGACCTGGACGAGGACGACGATTTCCTGCTGCTCGATGGCAGCCCGCAGGAAGCCTCCAACCGCGCCGCCGAAGACGCCGATCACCTGCTCTGCTTCGCCCAGCTGGAACGGGTGCTGGTGCGCTTCCGTCTGCACGACCTGCAGCGGGTGGACAACGAGGGCCACGTGGCTTTCCGCGCACCCCTGCCCGAAGAACTGGTACACCTGCAGCGGCGCGAACTGTACCGCCTGGAGACCCCCATCACCGACTCGCCGCAGCTGTCCCTGCCCGCCGGTGAAGTGGGCAGCGAAGCGCTGTCGATGCGCGTGGTCGACATCAGCGGCGGCGGCCTGGCCGTCACCGTGCCCAGCGACTGCGCGGTGTTCAGCCTGCAGAAGCGCTACAACGCCGTGCTGTCGATGCCCGATGGCCCGGACCTGCAGATTTCCCTGGTGGTCTGCAACATGCTGCCGCAGCGGCAACCCAACGGCATCGAGGTCAAGCGCATCGGCATGCGGTTCGACGACCTGCCGCGCGGAGGCGACAGCGCCATCCAGCGTTACATCTTCCGCATCGACCGCCAACGCAAGGCGCGCCAGAACGGCGAGATGTAAGAGGTAGCGCCGGGCCATGCGTGGATGGCGCACCTACCCACCTAAAGTCCCCACCCACGGGGCCGATATCGAGGCTGATACCGGGACTTCCGGCAGACCAGGACCCTCGATGAACGACAAGACCAGCTCCACCGCCAGCGCCGGTGGCGAATTCCTCAGCTTCACCCTCGGCGCCGAGCACTACGGCGTGGACATCCTCAAGGTGCAGGAAATCCGCGGTTACGACGCGGTCACCCGCGTGCCGGACGCACCGGACTACATCAAGGGCGTCATCAACCTGCGCGGCACCATCGTTCCGGTCATCGACCTGCGCTTGAAGCTGCGCCTGGAAAACGCGACCTACGACGCCTTCACTGTGATGATCGTGCTGAACGTGGATGACCGCGTGGTCGGCATCGTCGTCGACAGCGTGTCCGACGTGATCCCGCTGTCGGGCGATCAGATCCGCCCCACCCCGGAGTTCGGCGCCGCCGTCGATACCCGCTTCATTTCCGGTATCGGCACGCAGGACGACCGCATGCTGATCCTGCTGGACATCGAAACCCTGCTGGACAGCGCCGACATGGGCCAGGCCAGCCTGGTCGAAGACGCCGCTGCGTGAGCCGACGGACTTCCCTCACGTTTCTGTAACCGAGCCCTTCAGTTCCCCGCGGCCATGCCGATAGGGGGACAGGAACCCGGTCGCGCAGGAGCGCGCAGTACCGGATCGACCATCACAATCCCCGGAGAATCACACCGATGAAGTCCCTGCTTGCGTTCGTTTCGGCCGCTGCCCTGGCCACCACTGCTTCTTCCGCCATCGCACAGTCGGCCGACATGATCCCGCCGGAAATGGCGCCGCGCTCGGTCGGCAAGGACGGCATGGTCTGCGGCAAGGTCGAGAAGGCCCGCTTCGCGGAAGGGTCCGAAGGCCAGCCGACCTTCCTGTACATGGGCGGCGCCTTCCCGCGCCACACCTTCTCGGCCCGCATCGCCGGCGAGAACCGCAGCAAGTTCAACTTCCCGCTGGAAAGCCTGGAAGGCAAGACCGTCTGCGTGCTGGGCAAGATCCAGCGCGATGCCTCGCGCGCTGAAATCGAAGTCAGCTCGCCGGCAAGCCTGAAGCTGGCCAACATCAAGTAATCCGCTGTCCGTCACCACGCCGGCTGCTGCCGGCGTGGTCTGCTGCAACCGGGCCGGACGCCCGGGCGCGTCTGCCTTAGGAGATCACAACGCCCATGTCGTGGATCAACAACCTCAAACTGATGCCGAAACTGTTGCTGACGTTCGGTGTCATCCTGCTGGTGATGCTGCTGCAGGGCATCGTCGCCTATCGCGGTCTGCATTCGCTGAACAACGTCACCACGGAGCTGGCGGGATCGCGGATGGAGAGCATCCGCATGGCCGGCGAAATGCGTGGCATGGTGGGTGAATACCGTAACGCCGCCTACCAGCAACTGATCCGCGCCAGCGACGACGTCAAGGCCGACGCGCGCAACCGCGCCAAGGACGTGCGTGCACGCATGGACAAGGCGGTGGTCGATTACCCGAAGATGATCGACAACGCGCAGCAGAAAAAGCTCTTTGATGCCTTCGCCGCGGACTGGAAAGCAGCCCTGGCGTCGTATGACAGCGTTACCGAAATGCTGGAGCTGGACCTGCCGGACGATGCCATCGACACCTTCGTCGGCGAAACACGCACAAAGCACAACAAGGCGACGGCGGCCCTGGAGTCACTGATCGCCGAAGACAATCGCCTGGCGCGCGCATCGCGCGACGAGGCGTCCTCCACTTACGCCGCATCGGCCACGCTGATGGTGATTGCCCTGTTCGGCGGCGCCGCGCTGGGACTGGTGCTGGTGTGGTTGATCGCCCGTGCACTGGTCGGCAGCGTGCGTGGCGCCGTCTCGGTTGCCAACGACGTCGCCGGTGGCAAGCTCGACGGCCATATCGATGTCAGCCGCCAGGATGAAGTGGGCGAACTGATGCAGGCCATGCAGCGCATGCAGCGCGACCTGCGCGAGCGCATCGAGACCGATGCCGCCGTCGCCCGCGAGAACCTGCGCATCCGTACCGCGCTGGACTACAGCTCCACCGGCGTGTACCTGACCGACCCGAACAACACCATCGTCTACAGCAACCGCGCCCTGCAGCAGACCCTGGCCCAGTACCAGGATGACGTGCGCCGCGACCTGCCGGACTTCGACGCCCAGGCGTCGCTGGTCGGCAAGCCGGTGACCGTGCTGGAACACCGTGGCGAGATGGACACCAGCCTGGTGGCCAACCTGAAGGCCCACGGCGTCGCCCGCCGCCCGATGCAGTACGGCGATGCGCAGTTCGCCCAGGTGGCCTCGACCATCCGCAACGAAGCCGGTGAGACCGTCGGCTACGTGGTGGAATGGCGCGACCGCACCCAGGAAGCGCAGGTCGAAGCCGAAGTGGCCCGCGTCATCGCCCAGGCTGCCGCCGGCGACCTGTCCGGCCGCATCGATGCCAACGGCAAGGAAGGCTTCTTCCTGCAGCTGGCCCAGCAGATCAACGGCCTGCTGGACGCCAACGCCGGCAGCATCGAGCAGATCTCCGGCCTGCTGGCAGCCCTGTCGCAGGGTGACCTGACCGTGCGCATGCACGGCGATTACCAGGGCGTGTTCGCTCGCATGCGTGACGATGCCAATGCCACCGCCGCGCAGCTGAGCGAGATCGTCACCCGCATCAAGCAGTCCAGCCGCGCGATCAGCTCGGCCGCTGGCGAGATCGCCTCGGGCAACAGCGACCTGTCGCGCCGCACCGAGCAGCAGGCCGCCAACCTCGAAGAAACCGCCGCCTCGATGGAGGAGCTGACCTCGACCGTTCGCCAGAACGCCGAGCACGCCCGCCAGGCCAACCAGCTGGCCATCGGTGCGCACGGCGTCGCTTCGCAGGGCGGCGACGTGGTCGGCCAGGTGGTCACCACCATGTCGGCCATCCAGGCGTCGTCGAAGAAGATCGCCGAGATCATCTCGGTCATCGACGGCATCGCCTTCCAGACCAACATCCTGGCGCTGAACGCTGCGGTGGAAGCCGCGCGTGCAGGTGAGCAGGGACGCGGCTTCGCCGTGGTCGCCAGCGAAGTGCGCACCCTGGCACAGCGCTCGGCCGCTGCAGCGAAGGAGATCAAGGGCCTGATCGACGATTCGGTCGGCAAGGTCAACGATGGCTCGGCACTGGTTCACAAGGCCGGCGCGACCATGGGCGAGATCGTCGCCTCGGTGCAGCGCGTGACCGACATCATGGCCGAGATTTCCGCAGCTTCGCAGGAACAGTCCGCCGGCATCGAGCAGGTCAACCAGACCGTGGTGCAGATGGACGAAACCACCCAGCAGAATGCCGCGCTGGTGGAAGAAGCCACCGCTGCCGCCCGTGCGATGGAAGAGCAGGCAGGCCACCTGAGCGAGGCCGTGTCGATCTTCGTGGTGGACGAAGCCGAGACCGCGGTCGCCCCGCGTGCCCCGGCCCCGGCCCCGCGCGTGGCCGCCCCGGCAACGGCACCGGCCGCACCGCCGGCACGTCGCAGCAC
>NZ_JAMOKY010000055.1:0-18798 GCF_024499815.1 Stenotrophomonas testudinis
CCCCCCCCCCCCCCCCCCCCCCCCCCCCCCCCCCCCCCCCCCCCCCCCCCCCCCCCCCCCCCCCCGACTCTACAAAACAGCGTTGAACGTATCAGCCCTGCGGCGGCGCGCTGTTGCCGTTGCCACCACCACCGCCACCACGGCGACGGCGACGACGCGGGCCACGGCTGGCGGCAGGTGCTGCGGCCGCTTCCTTGTCCTTGTCCTGCGCGGCAGCGGCCGGCCGCTCGCGCGCCGGTCGTGCCGGCGGGCGGGCATTGGCTACCGGTGCCGGCACATCCCGGCCGGGTACCTGCACCACGCGCAGTTCGTCGGTGTCGAGCTGGATGGCGGTGAGCTTGCCGCCCCACACCGCACCGGTGTCGATGGCATGCACGCCCTGGGTGATGGTCAGGCCCAGCGCCGACCAGTGGCCACAGACCACCTTCAGGTCACGCTCCACCCGGCCCGGTACTTCGAACCAGGGATACAGCCCCTGTTCCTGCGTACCCGGCGTGCCCTTGTCCTCGATGCCGATGCGCCCACGCGGGGTGCAGTAGCGCATGCGGGTGAGCACATTGATGATCGCCCGCGAGCGGTCGTAGCCGGACAGGTTCGGTGCCCAGCTCGGCTTGTCGCCGTACATGTTGCGGAACAGCTTGCGGTAGCCGGCGCCATGCAGCTGCACTTCCACCTCGGCGGCGTGCTTCTCGGCCATCTGCGTGGTCCACTTCGGCGCCAGGCCGGCATGCACCATCATCCAGCCCAGCTCGCGGTCCACGTGCACCAGCTTCTGCAGGCGCAGCCAGTCCAGCAGCTGGTCGCGGTCCTCGGCCTGCACGATGCGCAGCAGGTCCGGGTTGACCTTGCGCTGTTCCTCTTCGGTGCGCGCACCGACGGCCAGCAGCGAGAGGTCATGGTTGCCCAGCACCACCACGCTGTGCTCGCGCAGCGAATGCACCAGGCGCAGGGTTTCCAGCGACTGTCCGCCGCGGTTCACCAGATCGCCGCAGAACCACAGGGTGTCCTGCGCCGGGTCGAAGCGGATCTTTTCCAGCAGTCGCTGGGTAACGTCGTAGCAGCCCTGCAGGTCGCCGATCGCCCATACACTCATCGTCCGGCCTCCGTGTCAGTGCAGGGTACGCGGCACGGCCAGCACGAAAGGTGCGACCGGCGCGGCGAATTCGGTGCCGTCATCGGCAACCATGTCGTAGTGGCCCTGCATGGTCCCGTGGTCGGTCCCCAGCATGACACCCGAGGTGTAACGGAAGTCTTCACCCGGGCGCAGGCGCGGCTGTTCGCCGATCACCCCGTCGCCATCGACATGCTCGACACGGCCGTTGGCATCGGTGATGCGCCAGTGGCGGGCGACCAGGCGCGCGGCGACGCGCCCCTGGTTGTGGATGCGGATCGTATAGGCGAACGCATAGCGGCCGTCTTCCGGCGCGGATTGGTCGTCGAGGAAGCGCGGAGCAACCTCGACAGTAATGGCGTAAACGTCAGCGTCTTCCATACCGGCAGTGTAATCAGGTGGCATTGGCCAAAGCGATGAATTCAGCCACATCCAGCTGTTCTGCACGGGCATCGGGGCGCACGCCGGCGGCCGCGAACTGCTCGGCCGTGACGACGTTGTTGAGCGCATTGCGCAGGGTCTTGCGGCGCTGCCCGAAGGCGGCCTTGACCACGTCGGCAAAGCGCTTGTGGTCGTTGATGTTGACGCTGGCCGGGTCACGCGGCACCAGCCGCACCACGGCCGAGTCGACCTTCGGCGGCGGCCGGAACGCGCCCGGCGGCACCACGAACAGCGAGGTCACCTGGCAGTACGCCTGCAGCATCACGCTGAGGCGGCCATAGACCTTGCTGCCCGGGCCGGCAGCCATGCGGTCCACCACTTCCTTCTGCAGCATGAAGTGCATGTCGCGGACGACCGCGGCGTGCTCCAGCGCGTGGAACAGGATGGGCGAGGAGATGTTGTAGGGCAGGTTGCCGACCAGGCGGATCGGCTCGCCGGCGGCCAGCGCGGTGAAATCCACGCGCAGCACGTCGCCCTGGACGATGGTCAGATCGCCCAGCGGTTCGGCGGCGGCAGTGAGCGGCGCGATCAGGTCGCGGTCGAACTCGATCACAGTCAGCTTCCGGTGCACGCGCAGCAGGGGCAGGGTGATCGCGCCCTGGCCGGGGCCGATCTCGACCAGACGGTCACCGTCCTTGGGATTGACCGCCATCACGATCTTGTCGATGTAGTGGCGGTCGGCCAGGAAATGCTGGCCAAGCTGCTTCTTGGCCGGGGCGGTGAACACCGGGCCGGAGGGGGAATGCGGGGAATTCATGCGCTCAGTGTACGTTGCCGGGCCAGCCGCGCACACAGCGCCGTTGCGGCCTGCAGGCTGGAAGGATCGGCGATGCCACGCCCGGCCAGCTCCAGCGCGGTGCCGTGGTCGACGGCCACGCGCGGGTAGGGCAGGCCCAGGGTCAGGTTCACGGCCCGTTCGAAGCCGGAATACTTCAACACCGGCAAGCCCTGGTCGTGGTACATGGCCAGCACGGTGTCGAAGCCGGCCAGCTTGGCCGGCAGGAAGGCGGTATCGGCCGGCAGCGGCCCGACCAGTTCCATGCCCTCCGCGCGCAGGCGCTGCAGCAGGGGGATGACCAGGTCCAGCTCCTCGCGGCCGAGGTGGCCGTCTTCGCCGGCATGCGGGTTCAGCCCGAGCACGGCGATGCGTGGCGCAGGCAGGCCGAACTCGCGGCGCAGCGCGGCATGCACGGTGCGCAGGGTGTGTTCCAGACTGGGCGTGGTGATCGCATCGGCCACCTCGCGCAGCGGCAGGTGGGTGGTGGCCAGGGCCACACGCACGATGTCGTTGGCCAGCATCATCACCACCTTCACCCCGGCCTGGTCGGCCAGCAGTTCGGTGGTGCCGCTGTAGGCGATGCCGCCCTGGTTGATCACCGCCTTGTGCACCGGGCCGGTGACCACGCCCTGCAGCTCGCCGGACAGGCAGGCCTGGCCGGCCGCCAGCAACGCACGGACCACCGCGCCCGCGTTGGCGGGATCGGTCTGGCCGAAGTGGCTGAGGGTGCTGTTGGGCAGGGCGCGCAGGCGCAGGTCGCCGGGCAGGCGGGCCTCGGCATCCTCAGGCAGCAGCTGCAGGGGCAGCTTCAGCGCGGCCGCGGCCGCGCGCAGGGTATCCGGGTCGGCGAAGGCCAGCAGCCGGCAATCATCACGCGGCTGCTGGACAAGGCGGACGCACAGCTCCGGGCCGATCCCCGCCGGCTCGCCCGGTACCAGAGCGAGCTCGGGGCGCATCGGTCAGGGCTGCTGCGGCGTCGCGGTGTTCTCCGCGCGGTCGCCACTGCGGAAGCTGACGTAGGCTTCGCCACGCAGTTCCTGCAGGAAGCGGTTGTATTCGTCTTCCAGCTTGCGGCGGCCGATGGTCTCGCGGACCTGGGCACGCTGGTTGTCGCTGGTCACGTCGGTCTGGCGCGTGGCAACGCGCTGCACGATGTGCCAGCCGGCATCGGTACGGAACGGCTGGCTGACGCCGCCGTCCTGGATGCCTTCGACCTGCTGGCCGAACGCCGGACCGAAGGCATCGGCCGGGAACCAGCCCAGATCGCCGCCCTGGCCCTTGCTGTTGTTGTCTTCCGACGATTCCTTGGCCACGGCCTGGAAGTCGGCACCACCCGCAATGCGGGCACGCAGGGTGTCGATCTTGGCCTTGGCGGCCGCGTCGGTCTGGTTGTCGTCCACGCGCACCAGGATGTGGCGGCCGTGGTACTCGGTGACGGTGTGGTCGCCGGTGGCGGCGTTGGCATCGCGCACCTCGACCAGCTTCAGCAGCTGGAAGCCGCTCGGGCCACGGATCGGACCGACCACGTCGCCGGCCTTCATCTGCTGCATCATCTGCGCGAAGGCGGCCGGGATCTCATCCAGGCTGCGCCAGCCCAGATCGCCGCCTTCCAGCGCGTTGGGGCTGTCGGAATAGCGGACGGCGGCGGCGTTGAAGTCGAGCTCGCCCTTGTCCAGCAGTGCCTTCACGCCATCGGCCTTCTTCTGGCCGGTGGAGATCTGTTCGGCAGTGGCGCCGTCAGGCAGGGCCACCAGGATGTGCGCCAGGTGGTACTGGTTGCCGACGGTGGCCTGCTGCTTCAGGGCAGCATCGACCTCGCCTTCGCTGACGCTGATGCGGCTCTGGGCGAAGCTCTGGCGCAGACGCTGCACGGTGATCTCGTCACGCACCGAGGCGCGGAAATCGGCGAAATCGATGCCGTCGCTGGCCAGGCGCTGGCGCAGGGCGTCCAGGTTGGAACCGTTCTGCTGGGCGATCGAGTTCATCGCCTGGTTCAGTTCCTGGTCGCTGATGCGGATGCCGCTGCTCTGGGCGCGGGCGACCTGCAGCTTGACCAGCACCAGGCGCTCGAGCACCTGGCGGCTGAGCACGTCATCGGGCGGCAGCTGGTTCTCACGACCGGCGTACTGGGCCTTGATGTTGACGATCGCGCGCTGCAGTTCGCTCTGCAGCACCACGTCCTCATCGACGATGGCTGCAATGCGGTCCAGCGGCTGGGCCTCCTGGGCGATGACCTGGAGGGGGGCGGACACGCTGGACACGGCCAGCAGCGAAGCGAGTAGGACGGGGAAGCTCTTGGTCATGGGATCTGGTTTGGATCGTAGTCGTCCCGGGTCGCCCCGGTGTTGCTGGGCGGCACGAGATAGAGGTCGTCGCGGTTGTACCCGAGGATAGCACGGCGCAGGGTGCGGTCCGTGTCCTGGCCCAGCGAGCTCAGGCCCTTGAGCACGAACTCGAGCTGGATGGAATTGTTCAGTTCACCTTCGCGGTTGCGCACGTAGCGGCGGGCCACGGCGCGCACGGCCAGGCAGCAGCTGTCCCACTGCACGCCACCGATGATTTCCAGCGGCTTGCTGTCCTGGATGGAGTAGTAATAGCGGCCCACCAGGCTCCAGCGCTCGTTCAGCGGGTACAGGAACGACAGGTCGGCCTGTTCCAGCAGGGTGCGCTCTTCCTTGGTGGCATTGGCCGCCGCACCGGCGTTGATGCGGTAGCGGTAGCTCAGGTTGACCACGCCGTCGTTGGACATCAGGTAGCGGGCGCGGACGCTGGCCAGATCCTCGCGCTTGTACTTCGGGTCCCACTGGTAGGTGGCGCCGAGGGTCCAGCGGTCGTTGATCATGTAGTTCGAATCGGCGATCCAGGCCGACTTGCCCTTTTCGACCGGGGCGCCGCCCGGGGTCACGGTCACCCGCGACTCGTCGAAGTACTGGATCTGGCCGATCGAGGCCGAGAAGCGTTCCTTGCCCGTGGTCTGGTCGATGAAGCGGGTGCTCAGTGCCAAGGTCAGCTGGTTGGCGTCGTTCTGGCGGTCGGCGCCGGTATAGCGCGAATCGCGGAACAGCTGGCCCCAGCTGAAGGTGAAGTCACGGGTATCGAAGATCGGCAGGTCGTCCTGGTTGCGGTAGGGCGTGCGCAGGTAGAACAGGCGCGGCTCCAGGGTCTGCAGGAAGGACTTGCCGCCGATCCTGGTGTCGCGGTCGAAGAACAGGCCGGCATCCAGGCTGGCGATCGGCAGCGCGCGCGTCGGCGAGGTATTGCCGCGCAACTGGTCGGCGCTCAGCGTGCTGGTATCGACGTTCTGCGAAGCCAGCACGTTGCTGCGGATGCTGTCGGCCAAGCCGCGGTCCAGCTGGTAGGCGGTATAGCGGTAGGCCAGGGTCGGGGTGACGTACCAGGCCGCGCCGCTGATCGGGAACGACACGTACGGCTTGATGTCCAGGCGCGAACCGCCATAGACCCGCTGGGTCAGACCGTTGCGCGTGTACTGCAGGTCTTCGCCGGCGCTGGCGTCGTATTTGAAGTTGATGTCGTCGTGGGTGAAGCGGACGACCTCGGAGTAGACGCCGGTCTCCAGCCACGGCAGCAGCGACTTGTCCCAGTTGAAATACAGCCGCGGCTGGCGATTGTAGGCCAGCGCGCTTTCATTGAGGGTGTAATCGGTCAGCTGCCAGCGATCGGCCATGATGCCGGCGGTCCAGTCCTGGCCGGTGCCGTACAGGCCGATGGTGCTCTGCAGGTTGGACGCGGTGACGCCGACCAGGCGGTTGGCGAAGTCCTCGATGTAGCGCTCGTCGCTGACCCAGGCCAGGTTGGCGCGGGCCTGCCAGTGGCTGTCGACGTTGTGGTAACCGTTGAACATCACCCGGCCGCGGTCGCGATCGCGCAGTTCGTCGTTGGGCATGTACGCGGTCAGCAGTTCGCCGCGGCCGCCGTTGTAAAGGTAGCGGAACTCATTGTCGAGCATCAGGCCGCGCCGGCTCATGTAGCGCGGCGTCAGCGTGTCGTCGTAGTTCGGCGCCAGGTTCAGGTAGATCGGCTGGGCGTAATCGAAGCCGTTGCGGCCGGACATGCCCAGCTGCGGGAACAGCAGGCCGGTCTTGCGGCGGTCGTCGATCGGGAACTTGAAGTACGGCGCCCACAGCACCGGCACCTTGCCGATGCGCAGCACGGCATTGCGTGCGGTGCCGAAGCCCTCGTCGTTGTCCACTTCGATTTCCGGTGCCGACAGCTTCCACACCGGCTGCGAGGGATCGCAGGTGGTGTAGGTCGAACGGTGCATCTGGCCGACGGCGCCCTGCAGGTCGACCGATTCGGCATCGCCGTTGCCACGGCGCGACACCAGCTGGTACTGGATGTCGGTGATCTTGTGGGTGTCGCTTTCCTGGTTGCCCTCGGCACGCTTGGCGACCATGCGGATCGATGCATCCTGGTAGCGCACATTGCCGTCGGCGATGTAATTGCCACTCTCGGTGTCGAAGCTGAGCTTGTCGGTACCGACGAACTGGTCGCCACGGCGCAGCGCCACGTTGCCCTGGTACTGCGGCACCGTGGTGGTGCCCAGCAGCTGGTCACCCTCGATGTCGGTGGGCTGCTGCTCGCGCTCGGCGCTGGCGGCGGCCTTGTCCTGCCCGGGTACGGGGACCGGGGTAGGGGCATCGGTAAAGGCGGGAATGACCTCGGTTGCCGGGCACAGGCCCCAGTTGAGCGGCTTGTCATCGGCCATCGCGGGAAGGCAGACGGCGATGCTCAGGGGCAGGGGAAGCAGGCGGAGGGCTCGGCGCACGCGGTTCGGATTCGGGCGAAAACGGACGGTAGATTGCCCCATCCGCTGCATAGGGGCAATGAAGGTTGCCGTCCGCTGCCGGTTCGGGTTCATCCAGCCCGTGGCCCGGATGCCCCATCCAGCAGGGCCCGGACATGGGCCACGGTGCACTCGGACAGGGCCTGCAGGTCATAGCCGCCCTCCAGCATCGACACCACCCGGCCGGCCGCGTGGCGGCGGGCCAGCGCATGCAGTTCGGCGGTGATCCAGGCGAAATCGTCGGTTTCCAGCATCAGGTCGGCCTGCGGGTCGCGCAGGTGGGCGTCGAAGCCGGCCGATATCAGCAGCAGCTGCGGGCGGAAGTCGTCGATGGCCGGCAGCATCTCGTCGGCCCAGACATTCCGGAAGCGGAACCCGCCACTGCCCGGCGGCAGCAGGATGTTCATCAGGTTGCCGGCGCCACGGTCGCGGCGCAGGCCCGAATTGGGGAATAGCCCGGCCTGGTGGGTGCTGTAGTACGACACCCGGGCGTCGTGCTGGAAGATGTCCTGGGTGCCGTTGCCATGGTGGACATCGAAGTCCACCACCGCGATGCGCTCCAGCCCGTGGCGGTCGCGCGCGTAGGCGGCGGCCACGGCGATGTTGTTGAGCAGGCAGAAGCCCATCGCCGTGCTGCTGGTGGCGTGGTGGCCGGGCGGGCGCACCGCGCAGAACGCCAGCGGGTCCTCGCCCAGCATCACCGCATCGATTGCGGCCACGCCGGCGCCGGCCGCGTGCGCGGCGGCGCTGGCCGAGCCGGGCGAGGTCCAGGTGTCCATGTCGAGCTGGCGCAGCGGCAGGGTCTGCGGCTGCAGGACGAAGTCGAGCAGGGCACTGTCGTGCACCCGGCTCAGTTCACCGAACTTGGCCGGCGGTGCCTGGCGCCAGTCCAGCTGGCCGGGGAAGGCCTGGTGCAGGGCATCGAGCACCACCTGCAGCCGCTGCGGGCACTCGGGATGGCCGGGGCCGGGGTCGTGCTGCAGGCAGGCGGGGTGGGTATAGACCAGCATCGGCGGTCAGCGCTGCCGGTGCTGCGGCTGCCACAGCGCCTCGCCGTGGCCATCGGCACGGGCCAGCACCCGCGACAGCACGAACAGCAGGTCCGACAGCCGGTTGAGGTACTGCAGGGCTTCGCTGCGCACGCTTTCCACCCGCGCCAGGGAGACGGTCTCGCGCTCGGCCCTGCGCACGATGGTGCGTGCCAGGTGGCAGCGCGCGGCCGCTTCGCCGCCGGCCGGCAGGATGAATTCCTTCAGCATCGGCAGGTCGGCGTTGTAATGATCCAGCTGCTGTTCCAGCGCTGAGATGTCGGCGGCGTGGATGGCGGCATGGCCCGGCACGCACAGCTCGGCGCCGAGGTCGAACAACTGGTGCTGCAGGTGGACCACCAGCGACCGCACGTCGTCGGGCAGTGGCGCGGCCAGCAGCAGGCCGAGGGCGGCGTTGGCTTCATCCACCGTGCCATACGAGGCCACGCGCAGGTCGTCCTTGCCGACCCGGCTGCCATCGCCGAGGCCGGTGCTGCCGTCATCGCCGGTACGGGTGTAGATGCGCGAAAGACGATGGCCCATGCGATGGCTCAGTGCTGGATGTCGCGGCGGGCCTGCTGCAGCTTCAGCACCTGCTCGACCGCCAGCTGCAGGGCCGCGGCCAGCGCCACGTAAATGGCCGTGGTGCGCAGATAGGGGCCGAACCACTGCGCGTAGTTCTGCGCCCAGCCGGCCACGGTCGGCTCGGCCACGTTGCGGGTGGTCCAGTAGAAGCCGCCCTGGGCGAGCAGGTGGCACAGGGCCACCGAGGCCACCAGCAGCAGCGCGCCCTTGCCCAGGGTCGACCAGTGCGCGCCGTGGTAGTTGCGGCCCAGCAGCAGGCCACCGGCCCACAGCGAGAAGTACGCCGGCAGCAGCAGCCAGTAGCCGGGCGAGACGCAGTAGTGCTGCCAGAAATCCAGGCCGCTGCTGCGGATCACGATCCAGTCCACCAGTACGGCGAAGACCATCAGCAGCGGGAACGCCCAGCGCGTCCAGCGCGCCAGATAGAAGCCACCGATGAAGAACACCGCCCAGGACGCATCTGGGATGGCCGCGAAGTGGTTGACCCGGGTCGCCGCCAGCAACAGCACAAGCACGGAGAGGACAAAGGCGCGGTTGGCGGTGTCGGACATGGCAGCGGGCCCGGAGCGGATTCAGCTTTCATTCTAGCCCGCCGCGCGGGTTGGCGCAGGGCCCGGCGGCGAGCGCGTATCATTGGCTCATGAGTGAACGACATGACGTGCTGATCGTCGGTGGCGGTCTGGTGGGAGCCAGCCTGGCCATCGCCCTGGACCGGCTGGGCCTGGACGTGGGCCTGCTCGAGGCCAGCCCGGCCGGCGAACTGCCGGCGGTGTTCGACCAGCGCAACCTCAGCTTTGCCGCCGCCACCGTCAATGCGCTGACCGCGCTGGGGGTGATGCAGAAGCTGGCAATGGCGCCCGGCCCGATCCGCCGCATCCATGTCAGCCGCGCCGGGGATTTCGGCCGGGTCCAGCTCGACGCGGCCAATTACGACCGGCCCTGGTTCGGCCAGGTGGTGGTGGCGCGCGATTTCGGCCAGGCGCTGGAAGCACGGCTGCAGGAGCTGCCGCGCCTGCACCGTTATCGGCCGATGCGTTTCCTCGGCCTGGGCGACGTGATCGACGGCCATCGCCAAGTGCGCGTGGCCGACGAGAGCGGCGAGCGCGTGCTGCAGGCACGCCTGGTGGTCGGTGCCGACGGTACCGCCAGCGGCGTGCGCGAGTCGCTGGGCATTGAGGTCGACCGCCATGATTTCCTGCAGACCCTGTTCGTCGCCCGCGTGCGCAGCCAGCGCGCGCCCGACGGCAGTGCCTGGGAGCGTTTCACCGACACCGGCCCGACGGCGCTGCTGCCGCGCGGTGACCGCCACTTCGGCTGCGTGCACGGCGTGGCCCGTGACCAGGCCGAGGCGGTGATGGCGCTGGACGATGCCGCCTGGCTGCAGCGCCTGCAGAGCGCGCTGGGCTGGCGTGCCGGGCGCCTGCTCGAATCCGGTCCGCGCAGTGCCTACCCGCTGATCCAGGTGCTGGCGCGCGCGCTGGCCGGGCAGCGCACGGTGCTGCTGGGCAATGCCGCGCAGACCATCCACCCGCTGGGTGCGCAGGGTTTTAATCTGGGCCTGCGCGATGCGCTGACCCTGGCCGAGCTGCTGGAAGACGCGGGCGGTGATGCCGGCAGCGATGGCCTGCTGCAGGCCTACGTGGCCCGCCGCGAAGAGGACCGTCGGCAGACGGTGGCGTTCTCCGGTGGCCTGGCCCGGCTGACCAGCAACCCGGCGCCGCTGCTGCGGCCGCTGCGCAGCCTGGGCCTGGTCGCCGCGCAACGCGCGTCGGTGCAGTCGATGCTGGTCGGCGGCGCGATGGGTTTCCGCGGCGAGGTGCCGCGCCTGTGCCGTGGGGAGGCCGCATGAGCCGCCGCATGCGCCTGGACGCGGCCATCGTCGGTGGTGGCGTGGTCGGTGCGGCCTGTGCGCTGGCGCTGGCCGATGTCGGTCTTTCGGTGGCCCTGGTCGAAGGCCGCGAGCCGTCGCCGTGGCAGGCCGCGCAGCCGGACCTGCGGGTGTTCGCGTTCGCCGCCGACAACGTGCAGCTGCTGCAGCGCCTCGGCGTGTGGCCGGCGATCGCCCAGGCCCGTGCCTGGCCGTACCGGCGCATGCAGGTATGGGATGCGGCCGGTGGCGAGGATCTGTTGTTCGACGCCGACCGCTTCGGTCGTCGCGAGCTGGGCTACATCGTCGAGAACGGCCTGCTGCAGGACCGCCTGTGGGCGGCGCTGCCGGCCGCTGGCGTGCAGCTGCACTGCCCGGCGCGGGTGGAAGCGCTGGAGCAGGACGAAGACGGCGTGCGCCTGCGCCTGGACGATGGCCGCCGCCTGGATGCCGCGCTGGCCGTGGCGGCCGATGGTGCCGAATCGACCCTGCGCCAGCTGGCCGGGATCGAGGTCGAGCGTCACGACTATCACCAGCGGGGCGTGGTGGCCTATGTGGACAGCGAACTGCCGAACCAGGCCACGGCCTGGCAGCGCTTCCTGCCCACCGGGCCGCTGGCCCTGCTACCGGTGGCCGAGCGCCGCAGTTCGATTGTCTGGACGCTGCCAGAGGACGAGGCAGCACGCGTGCTGGCCCTGGACGAAGCCGCCTTCAACCGCGAACTGACCCGTGCCTTCGCCGCGCGCCTGGGCGAACTGCGCCTGGCCTCGCCGCGCGCGGCGTTCCCGCTGCGCCGGCAGCTGGCCCGCCATTACGTGGCCGGTCGTGTGCTGGCGCTGGGCGATGCCGCACATGTGGTGCACCCGCTGGCCGGGCAGGGCGTGAACCTGGGGCTGCGCGATGTCGCCGCCCTGCAGCAATGGCTGGCACCGTCGGCCGAACGCCGTGGCCAGCCACGCCTGTCGCCGCAGCGCCTGCAGCGCTGGGCCCGCGAACGGCGCAGCGACAACCAGATTGCCGCCTACAGCTTCGATGCGATCAACCGCCTGTTCTCCAACGACGAAATGCACCTGACCCTGGCCCGTGGCCGCGCGCTGGGCTGCGTCGGCAGGTGGCCCCCGCTGGTGCAGGCGTTCTGGAAGCGCGCGGCCGGCGTCTAAGCCGGTAGCGCCGGGCCATGCCCGGCGAGCGCGCGGCTGGTAGTCGCCAACCTTGGTTGGCGCGCGTGAATCGGATCAGTCGATCAGCCAGCCGGCCAGGTCGGTGCGGTCCAGCTTGCCGCGATGCTTCACGTCCAGCGAGGTGAATTCATCGGCCAGCGCCGGGTTGGCCTGTGCCTCGTCGCGGTTGATGAAACCATCGCCATCCACATCCAGCGCGGCGAAGTGGATGCGGTACTGCCCGACCACGCTGGCCGGGCTGACCGAGCGCACCGTCACCGGCGTTTCGCCCAGCGGCACGGTGATGTCGACGCTGCCGGTCACCCGGCCACTGGCCAGTGACTGCTGGCGGACCACGCCGCTGTCGTCACGCAGCGGTGCGCTCTGTGCCGGTTGGGGCAGGGCCACCTGCGCCGACGCAGCCGCCGGCAGCAGGGCCATCAGGAGTGGAATCAGTCGAAAGTGCATGCAGTCGTATTCCCGGTAGCACCGGGCATGCCCGGCGGGCGTCGCGTCTCAGCGCAGCGGCGAGGCCAGCACCGTGATCTCTTCGCGGTCGTGGTAGAGCTGCTTGGCACGTACCACCAGCGGCTTGCCGGCCTGCTCCTGGAACAGGTCCAGGCACAGCCGGGTTTCGTCCCAGCGCTTCTTCATCGGCAGCTTCAGGTTGAAGATCGCATGTCTGCACCAGCCTTCGCGGAACCAGGTGGCCATGCGCTCGGCCACGCGGCGCGGCTGCTCGACCATGTCGCAGACCATCCAGTCCAGCGGCTGGTCCGGGTGCCAGTGGAACCCATCGGCGCGCAGGTGCTCGACCAGACCGGTGTCCAGCACATGCTGGCGCAGCGGGCCGTTGTCGATGCTCAGCACGTGCATGTGCTGGCGGGTCAGCACCCAGGTCCAGCCACCCGGTGCGGCGCCGAGGTCGGCCGCGCGCATGCCGGGCTTTGCCAGCTGTTCGCGTTCTTCCGGGGTCAGCAGGGTCAGCAGTGCTTCGTCCAGCTTCAGCGCCGAGCGCGAGGGCGCTTCGGGCAGCAGCTTCAGGCGCGGGATGCCCAGCGCCCACGGTGCGCTGTCGGCCGGGTCGGCCACGCAGACGAAGGCATGGGTGCCGTCGACGAACACCACGTGCAGGCGCGGCAGGCGCGCATTGGGCTTGTCGGTCAGCTTGCCGGCCTTGCGCAGCGCCGGGCGCAGCGCATTGCCGAAGGCGCGGGCCAGCCCGGACAGCGGCTTGCCGGCATCCGAATCGGGGTGCTCCACCCACAGGTCGCCGAAGCGCGGCGCATCGGCCAGCACCTCCAGCATCGGGGTGATGCGGTCGGCCGGGTCCAGCTGCGGCAGTTCGGCCAGCACGACCAGCTTTTGCCGGGCGAAGATCAGCTCGCGCCACCGCAGGCGCGGGGCCAGCGCGGCGGCTTCGTCGCACATGAACAGCACGTAGCCATCATTGCGCTGGGTGCGCGCATAGCCGGCAAAACCGGCTTCGCCGGCGCGGAACTGCAGTTCGCCGGCCAGCTCGGGCTCGAAACCCTGGCGGCACAGGCACAGCAGGCCGATGCCTGCCTCAGTAACGGGCGCCATCACTCTCTCCATAGGCACGCAGCACGCTGCGCGCATCATCACGGTTCAGACCCTGCACGACTTCGATGCCGCGCTTGTTGAGCTCGCCGACCCAGTCGGCGGGCAGCGGGCCTTCATCGAACGGGGTCAGTTCTTCCACATCGGCCGCGCTGGCGCCGATCAGCAGGCGGTCGATGCCGGCCCACACGGTTGCGCCGTAGCACTGGCAGCACGGCTGCGAGCTGGTGGCCAGGGTGATCGGCGACAGCACAGCGTTCAGACGCGGGGTCTGCAGGCGCTGCTGGGCCAGCATGTAGGCCATGTTCTCGGCATGCGCCAGTGAGGTCGCATGCGGCATCACCCGGTTCACGCCGACGGCGATCACCTTGTCTTCCGGGCCGAACACCACCGCGCCGAACGGGCCGCCGCTGGCGTGCTCGATGTTCAGCCGCGACAGCGCGATGGCCAGCGCGACCTTGGCCTCATCGCCGGGATAGCGACGATCCAGGTCGATCTGGTCGTGGATCCAGGCAGGTAGGGTCAGGTGGACTTGCGCGTACAGCATCGCGGGGTGCCTCGTGTGGAAGATGGAGAGGTGCGGCGGGTTCGGAAACCGGCGCGCAGTGTAGCGGCCGCCGGGTGCACCCGGGGTGTCTGCTCAGTCGTCCAGATCGGTGCGGACGACTACGTACTGCTTGCGGAACTCCAGACCGGCCTGCGGCCAGCGTGCGGCGTAGGCGCGCAGCAGGGGCAGGGCAGCGGGGAAGTCGTGGCCGTTGACCCGGCAGTCGGCCTCGCACTGGCCGTCCGCATCGCGCGAGGCGAACAGGCGGATGCCGAGGAACTGGCGGGTCTTCAGCAGGTCGTTGAAGGCGTCCAGGCTCTGGGTGAACAGGCAGCACGGGCAGGAGCCGTGGTCGTCCTCGCTGCAGGCGGCAGCGTCGTCGGCGGGCTCGCCGCGGTAATGGGCCAGCGGGCCCAGCACCACCGCGCGCGCCAGCGGCGTTCCGGTTTCCTCGGCGCCGTAGCGCAGGGTCAGCATCTGCAGCTCGGGCGCATCATTGGCGCCGATGGCGGCCTGCAGGGTGGCCAGGTCGACCCTCACCCAGTTCTCGAAGCCGGACAGCGCGGCCTCCTGCTGGCTGTCGCCGGCGGCGTGCTGGTACTCGAACAGGCCATCGGCGAACAGCTCCGGATGGCGCGCCTCGATCACCGTGGAGGTCTGCCAGCCGCCGTTGTCGCGTGGATCGGCACCTATCGCATGCGGGCTGAGGCGCAGGCCACTGTCCAGTACCAGTTCGTGGCCCTCCAGCGCACAGGCGATGTCACGGCCCAGTAGGACTTGGTGCAGCAGCGGCAGGAGGGGAGAGGCGGTCTTGGTCATCGAAGGTACCTGGTTTGCAGGATGGGGCACAGCCACCGGGCAGGGCGGGCGCTACAGGGCGTCGAGTTCGGCGCGATAGCGCTGTGCCTCGGACTGCTGCTGCGGGTCGTTGCCGTGGTCGCGCAGCCAGGTCTCCAGCTCGCGTCGATAGTCGGCGCGGAACCCGGCGTTGTCCGGGCTGAAATGCAGCTTGCGCGCGGCAACCTCTACCCGTTCGCGCGCACGAGCGCGGGCCTGGGCGATGCCGTGCGGTGATTCATTGGTGAGGATGACGAAGTTGCGGGCAAAACCGTTGACGTACTTGACTGCAAACGGCTGGTTGGCGCCCGGGATGCGGATCGCATTGCTCAGCGGCCACAGGGCTGCCGTATCGGTATGCATGACCGTTTCGACATCGCGGCCGTCGGACGTATGCAGCACGACTTCGTAACGCCAGATGTACTGTTCGTTCAACTGCGAGCTGGTCTGTTCAGCCCGCACGATGATGGCCTCGCCAGGTTCGCCGGCCAGGTTGAGGAAGGCCGCATTGGCGAACTGCCCGACGATCATGTTCAGCAGGGCCAGAGGGAACACGACCAAGGCGAAGCCAGGGCGGCGGCGGCGCCACGACACCAGGCCGATCAGCAGCAGCGCGGCGAAGAAGACCAGCACCGCGTGTCCGGTCAGCAGCCAGAACAGGAAAGACAGGACAGTCAGCATGGCGGCTCGAGAGCGGGCGCCGTTGCGGCGCCCGCCTATCCGATCAGGCCGACCAGGTGTCGCGCAGGGTCACGCTGCGGTTGAACACCGGCTTGGCTTCGGTGTGGTCGCGGCGGTCGGCGACGAAGTAGCCGGTGCGCTCGAACTGGAAAGACTGCTCCGGGGTGGCGCTGGCCGCGGCCGGTTCGACGTAGCCGGTGACGGTGCGGCGCGAATCCGGGTTGAGGTAGTCGCGGTAGGTCTTGCCTTCCGACTCGTCGTCCGGGTTCGGCACCGAGAACAGGCGGTCGTACAGGCGGATCTCGGCCGGCACGGCGTGCACGGCGCTGACCCAGTGGATGGTGCCCTTGACCTTGCGGTTGGCGCCTTCCATGCCCGGGCGCGATTCCGGATCCAGCCAGCCGCGCAGCTCGGTGATGGTGCCGTCGGCATCCTTGATCACTTCATCGCAGCGGATGATGCCGGCGCCGCGCAGGCGCACTTCGCCACCCGGCACCAGGCGCTTCCAGCCCTTGGGCGGCACTTCGGCGAAGTCTTCGCGGTCGATCCACAGCTCGCGGGCGAACGGCACCTGGCGGCTGCCGAAGCTTTCGTCCTTGGGGTGGTTGCTGAAGGTCAGCTGCTCTTGGTGGCCTTCGTCGAGGTTGGTCAGCACCAGCTTCACCGGATCGATGACGGCCATGCGGCGCGCGGCGGCACTGTCCAGGTCCTCCCGCAGCGCGCCTTCAAGCACGCTGAAATCGATCAGCGAATTCTGCTTGCTGATGCCCACGCGTTCGGCGAACAGGCGCATCGCCGCCGGGGTGTAGCCGCGGCGACGCAGGCCCTGCAGGGTCGGCATGCGCGGGTCTTCCCAGCCGTCCACCAGCTGTTCGGTGACCAGCGCCATCAGCTTGCGCTTGCTCATCACCGTGTAGTTGATGTTCAGGCGCGAGAACTCGATCTGGCGCGGCTTGGCGGCTTCGCGCGGCAGGCCGGCGTCGACCAGCGGCTGGGTCAGCGCATCGTCATGGGCGAAATCGACGTTGTCCACGCACCAGTCGTACAGCGGGCGGTGGTCTTCGAATTCCAGCGTGCACAGCGAGTGGGTGATGCCCTCGATGGAATCGCCCAGTGCATGCGCGAAGTCGTACATCGGATAGATCGGCCACGCGTTGCCGGTGTTCTGGTGCTCGACGTGCTTGATGCGGTACAGGGCCGGATCGCGCAGGTTGATGTTGCCGCTGGCCATGTCGATCTTGGCGCGCACGGTGCGCGCGCCGTCCGGGAATTCACCGGCGCGCATACGGCGGAACAGGTCGAGGTTTTCCTCGACGCTGCGGTCGCGCCACGGCGACGGGCGGCCCGGCTCGGTGAGGGTGCCGCGGTAGGCACGCACTTCATCGGCCGACAGGTCGCAGACGTAGGCCTTGCCCTGTTCGATCAGCTTCTCGGCGGCCAGGTAATAGGTCTGGAAGTAATCCGAGGCGTGGCGCAGCTCGTTCCAGGTGAAGCCCAGCCAGCGCACGTCGTCCTGGATGGCGGCCACGTACTCGGGGTCTTCCTTGGCCGGGTTGGTGTCGTCGAAGCGAAGGTTGCAGACGCCGCTGAACTCACCGGCCAGGCCGAAGTTCAGGCAGATCGACTTGGCATGGCCGATGTGCAGGTAGCCGTTCGGCTCGGGCGGGAAGCGGGTCTTGATCGCCTGGTGCTTACCGCTGGCCAGGTCCTCGCGCACGATCTGGCGGATGAAATCGCGCTTCTCGTGGCTGTCGGCGGGGGTCTCGGGGCTGGCGGGGGTGTGCTCGGACATGAGTCGGCGAAAGAGAAAGGCAGAAAGACCAACAGTTTAGCGCGTCAGGGGCGGGGCTGCCCGGTCCGGGTAGGTAGCGCCGGGCCATGCCCGCCGAGCGCAGCGGCGCGATTCAGCCCCCGGGCGTATGCTGGACCCCTGTCCCGAGGAGCCGCCCATGCACATCGTGTACAAGGCCGACAATCTGTTCGACGCCCACCTGGTCAAGCACGCGCTGGAGGATGCCGGCATCCCCGCGTTCGTGTTCGGCGAGCAGCTGCTGGGCGGCATGGGCGAGCTGCCGCTGTTCGGCGTGCTGCGGGTCGGCATCCCCGACGTGGCACGGCCGCAGGCAGAGGAGATCATCGCCGCGCTGGACTTGGGCCAGGGCCCGTCCGACCCCATTTCAGACGCAGACGATTGGGCCGGACAGCCGGCGTAGGAGCGCATCATGTTGGGAATCAGCCAGGGCATCCTCGGCATCGGGGCCTTCAAGCAGCGCCTGCCGCGCCCGGAAGAGGCGCTGCCGGGCCGCGACCAGCCGCTGCCGCTGCACAGCAACCAGCACTTCGTGAACAGCCATCCGCTGAAGGACCGCTTCGCCGGCCTGCAGCAGATCCGCTTCGCGCTGGGCTGTTTCTGGGGCGCCGAGCGCAAGTTCTGGACCGAGCCGGGCGTGTACAGCACCTCGGTCGGCTATGCCGGCGGCGTTACCCCGAACCCGACCTATGAAGAGGTCTGCTCGGGCCTGACCGGCCACACCGAGGTGGTGCAGGTGGTGTTCGACCCGGCGGTGGTGAGCCTGGAGCGGCTGCTGCAGCTGTTCTGGGAGAGCCACGACCCGACCCAGGGCATGCGCCAGGGCAACGACACGGGCACCCAGTACCGCTCGGCGATCCACGCCACCGACGAGGCGCAGTATGCGGCGGCGCTGGCCAGCCGCGAGGCCTACCAGGCGCAGCTGGACGCGTCCGGCTACGGGCCGATCACCACCGAGATCGCGTACCCGGCGCCGGAGTACTACTACGCCGAGGATTACCACCAGCAGTATCTGGCGAAGAACCCGAACGGGTATTGCGGAATAGGTGGCACCGGCGTGAGCTGCCCGATCGGGCTGGATGTGGAGCCGCCGCGCTGACGCGCGGAGGTCCGCCTGCGGCGGGCAACGTCAACGTCAAAAGCTGAAGCGGCTCTGGTTTTCTGCTGGCTGGGTGGGTCGGTGTGGGTTGGCAGGACACGCCGTAAACCCGTCCATGGGGGCTCGATGGCGCCATTCATGGCGCCAACGGTCCTGCCAACCCACACCGTCCCACCCCCGACAGTTTCCCGGTGACGGTGGGCAAGAGCATTGGGTTGGTGGCGAACTGATGGAAAAGAAAAAGGACGCGGCGAAAGCCGCGTCCTTTTTCTTTGGTTCTGCAGTGCTCTTGTAGAGCCGAGCCATGCTCGGCTGCGAGCAAGCGAAGCGCGCGACCCGCGGTTGCTCTTCTTTCTTTCTTCCGTGGCGGGCGGCCACCGGAAACTGTCAGAGGGCGGGGGGGGGGGGGGGGGGGGGGGGGGGGGGGGGGGGGGGGGGGGGGGGGGGGGGGGGGGGGGGGGGGGGGGGG
>NZ_JAMOKY010000056.1:0-17970 GCF_024499815.1 Stenotrophomonas testudinis
CCCCCCCCCCCCCGCCCCCCCCCCCCCCCCCCCCCCCCCCCCCCCCCCCCCCCCCCCCCCCCCCCCCCCCCCCCCCCGCTACCCATATCGTGCAGATAACGCGCACAAAGCTGCGCATTTTGACTGCCACTTAACAACCTATCCCCATTCGCGCGCTGCATTTCGCATCGTCACGCGCGGTCGGTATGCTGTGCCGCATGCAGCCAAAGAAATACGCCCTCCCGCTGATGGTCCTGACCCTGGCCACCTCTTCCGTGGCCCATGCGCGCGGCACCATCGACAAGGTGGACATCAAGGGATTGGACAAGGGCGACGACGCCGCGATCATCGAGAACATCCAGGAATCGCTGACGCTGTACGACACCATCGGCAAGGAACAGGGCGAGTCGCGGCTGGAATACCTGCTGTCGCAGGCCGAGCGGCAGACCCGCGAGGCGCTGGAACCGTTCGGTTACTACAACCCGGTCATCACCGTGGAAGCGCCCCGCCAGGACGAGCGCGTGCAGGTGCATATCCGGGTGGAGAAGGGCGAGCCGGTGCGCGTGCGCCGCGAGCACATCGACATCACCGGCCCGGCCATGTACGACCAGTACCTGCAGGATGACCTGGCCGCGTTCAAGCCGCGCAAGGGCCAGCGCTTCGAACACACCCAGTACGAAGCCAGCAAGATCACCATCACCCGGCGCCTGGCCGAGCGTGGCTACTTCGATGCTGATTACACCCAGCGCCAGGTGCAGGTCACCCGCGCCGAGAACGCCGCCGACATCGACCTGACCTGGGACAGCGGCCGCCGCTACAACATGGGCCCGGTGACCTTCGAGCAGGATTACTTCGTCGACAAGCTGTTCGACCCGCTGGTGTACTGGGAACAGGGCAGCTACTTCCACGAAGGCAAGCTGGACCGCCTGCGCGAGTCGCTGACCAAGCTCGACTACTTCAGCGTGATCGACATCCAGCCGCGCCCGGACCAGGCCGACGAGAACGGCGAAGTGCCGGTGGACGTGAAGCTGACCCGGGCCAAGCGCACCATCTACACCTCGGGCCTGAGCTACGGCAGCGAGAGCGGCGCGGGTGTGCGCGGTGGCATCGAGCGGCGCTACGTGAACAGCCGCGGCCACAAGATGAACACCCAGCTGGACTATGCGCAGAAGCGCAAGAGCCTGACCAGCACCTACCGCGTGCCGGCGTTCAAGTGGCTCGACGGCTGGTACGGCTTTACCGCCAGCGCCTACGATGAGCAGACCGATTACATCGACCTGCGCAACTTCAAGCTGATCGCCAGCCGCAGCGGGCAGATCAACGAGAACTGGACCGCCATCGCCTCGATGAACGCCCTGCGCGAGCGCTGGCGCTATGCCTCGGGCACCGAGTTCACCAACGCGGTCTACAACACCTCGACCCTGGTCTACCCGCAGCTGGTGGCCGACTACGTCAACGTCGACGATCCGCTGTTCCCGCGCAGCGGCATCAGCGGCACCGCCACCCTGCGCGGCGGCATCGAGGGCGCCGGGTCGGATACGAGCTTCGTGCAGGCCAATGCCGTGCTGCGCTGGTACATCCCGGTGGGGCAGAGCGACCGCCTGATCCTCCGCGGTGAAGGGGGCACCACCTGGACCAGCGACCTGGTGGCGATGCCGCCGAGCCTGCGCTACTTCGCCGGTGGTGACCGCAGCATCCGCGGCTATGCCTTCCGTGAGGTGGGCCCGCGTACGCCGGCCCCGGACAAGTACGCGCTGGGTGCGAAGAACCTGGTGGTCGGTTCGGCCGAGTACGAGCATTACTTCAAGGGCGGCCCCTGGGGTGCGGCGGTCTTCGTCGACACCGGCAGCGCGTTCGACAACACCATCGACCTGCACACCGGCGTGGGCTTCGGCGTGCGCTGGAAATCGCCGGTGGGCCCGGTGCGCGTGGACATCGCGCATGGCCTGAACAACCCTGATTCGCAGTTCCAGCTGTACCTGAACATCGGAGCGGACCTGTGAGCGCGCAGACCCCGGATACCCGCACCCCGCCGCCGCCGCGCTTGCGCTTCTACCGCCGCCGCCGTTTCTGGGCATGGTCGGGCGTGGGCGTGATCGGCCTGGTGCTGCTGGCGCTGCTGGCCGTGTACTGGCTGCTGCAGACCGTGGCCGGCCGTGATGTGCTGCTGGCGCAGGTGGTGGCGCGGCTGCCGGTGGGCGCCAGCTTCACCTGGGACAAGGCGGACGGCCCGGTGGCCGGCCCGCTGACCCTGTACAACGTCGATTTCCGCTACGACGACATCCACTTCCACGCCGAGCGCGCGCACCTGGAACCGGACCTGCGCCCGCTGCTGGGCCGCAAACTGCTGCTGGACAAGCTGGAACTGACCAACGCCACGCTCAACCTGGCCAAGAGCGACGAGCCGTTCAAGCTGCCGTCGTGGCCTGATTCGCTGCCGCAGATCGAGATGCCGCTGGCGATCCAGGCCGATGTCATCGCCATTGATGGTTTCCGCATCAGCCAGGGCAACGAACCGCTGATCGACATCGCCCGCGTACGCGGCGGCATCGAGATCGCCAATGGCGAGTTCCAGGCCCGCCAGCTGGTCGTGGACAGCGACATGGGTGATTTCACCGCCCAGGGCCGCTACATCCCGGCCGAGGATTACGACACCGACGTGACCGTGACCGCCGTGCTGCCGGCACCGCGCGGGCGCACCGCCGCCACCCTGGGCCTGGTCGCGCGCGGCGACCTGGGCCACATGGAAGTGGCCGTGGCTGGCCGTGCACCGCAGCCGCTGAAGGCGATGCTGGTGTTCGACGGCCGCACCGACCCGACCTGGAATGCCACGGTCCGCAGCGATGAACTGGACCTGGCGCTGCTGTCGCCGGCGCTGGCGACTTCGGGCATCGCGCCGCTGGCATTGGATTTCACCGCCTCGGGCAAGGGCGGCAACGCCAACCTGCATGGGCGGGTGAAGCAGGGCGAACAGGAACTGGAACTGGCACCGTCGGTGGTCTCGCTGCAGGACCAGGTGCTGAAGGTCTCGCCGCTGGTGGTGAAGGGCCTGGGCGGCGAAGCACGCTTGGAAGGCATCGCCGATTTCAGCCAGGAAGACCAGCAGAAGCTCAATTTCTCGGTGATCGCGCAGAACCTGACCTGGGTGCCGGCACCGGACCCTAATACCGCCGGCAGCGCACCGGTGCCGGTGACGTTGAAAGAAGCGCGCTTCGGCCTGGCCGGCACGCTGCAGGCCTGGGCCGCGATCGGCCGCGCCGACGTGCAGCGCGAGCAACAGAAGGCGCAGCTGCGCTTCGATGTGCGCGGCAACGACAAGGCCGCGCAGATCCACCAGCTGCAGGCGCAGACCCCGGGTGGCCAGCTGCAGGTGGAGGGCCAGCTGGCCTGGTCGCCGCAGCTGGACTGGGATGCCAAGGCCACGCTGAAGGACTTCGATCCGGGCTATTTCGTGCCGGGCTGGAATGGCCGCCTGTCGGGCAATCTGGCCTCCAAGGGCCAGCAGCTGCCGCCGCCGGCCAATGCGCCGGCCGGCACTGCCGGTATGCTGCAGGCGACCGTGGACCTGCCCTCGCTGAAGGGCACGCTGCGCCAGCGCAACGTCGACGCGCAGGGCAAGTTCGCCCTGCAGGGCGAACAGGGCCAGGGCGAGCTGAAGCTGACCGTGGGCAGCAGCCGGGTGACCGCGTCGGGCAAGGTCGGCGATCGCCTGGACATCGATGCACGCTTCGAGCCGCTGCAGCTGAGCGACCTGCTGCCCGGCGCCGACGGTGGCCTGCGTGGCCAGGTGCAGGTGAAGGGCCCGCGCGATGCGCCGGACATCACCGCCGACCTGGTCGGCAACAACCTCAACTGGGATGGCTACGGCGCCGAAAGCCTGAGCATCAAGGGCCACCTGCCGTGGCGGGGCGACAGCGGCACGCTGGCGGTGCAGGGCCAGCAGGTCAACGCCGGCATGCTGCTGGAGCGCTTGAACGTGGATGCGCAGGGCAGCGTGTCCAACCTGCGCCTGGCCGCACAGACGCGCAACGAGATGGGTGCGATCGACCTGCAGGGCAGCGTGCGCCAGCAGGGCACGCAGTGGCGCGGTGAACTGTCCGCGCTGCGCATCGCGCCGATGAAGGGCGATCCGTGGTCGCTGCGTGCACCGGCGACCTTCGCCATCAACGGCAGCACCTACACGCTGTCCGAAGCCTGCCTGGCCACCACCGGCAGCGGCGCACTGTGCGCGCAGGCCAACTGGCCGCGCGAGGGCGTGGTGGTGCGCAGTGATGCGCTGCCGCTGTCGCTGGTGCAGCCGTGGCTGCCGCCGCAGTCCGGCCGCCGCATCTACCTGCGCGGCGATGTCAGCCTGGACGCGCAGATCCGTCCGCGCGCCAATGCCTGGGAAGGCCACGTGGAAGTGCGCTCGAAGGAAGGCGGCGTGCGCCTGGGCGAGATCCGCAACGCCGGCACCGACAGCACCCGCGGCGAACTGGTGCGCTACGACCAGTTCTCGCTGAAGCTGGACATGACCCCGGCCAGCATCAAGGGCTACCTGGGCATGGGCTTCCAGGGCAACGGCTTCGTCGATGCGAAGATGCAGACCGGCTGGGAAGCCAGCGCGCCGTTGAACGGTGAACTCTATCTCAACATGTCGCGGCTGTACTGGCTGGAGCTTTTCTCACCGGACATCGTGCGTCCCACCGGCCTGATCGAAGGCCACGTGAGCCTGCGTGGCACGCGCGGCCAGCCCTCGCTGGGCGGTGACGCGCAGCTGACCAACTTCAAGGGCGAATTCCCGGCGCTGGGCCTGACCTTCGACCAGGGCAAGGGCAGCTTCGTCGCCCAGCCCGATGGCTCGGCCAAGATCACTGCGCAGGCCAATTCGGGCAAGGGCACGTTGTACGTCGATGGCGGCCTGTCCTGGTTCGGCGATGCGCAGCCGCTGCAGCTGAAGATCCATGGCGAGAACGTGCTGGTGTCCAACACCAGCGAACTGCGCATCGTCGCCAACCCCGATCTCGACTTCACCCTGGCCAAGGCGGCGATGGAGCTGCGCGGCACGGTCAACGTGCCCGAGGCCGACATCGACCTGGAGCGCCTGGACCGCGGCACTTCGGTGTCCGAGGACGTGGTGGTGCTGGATCCGGCCGACCCGGAGGAATCGCGCACCTCGCCGCTGGACATGGACCTGACCGTGAGCCTGGGCGACAAGGTGAAGATGACCGGATTCGGCCTGAAGGGCGGGCTGACCGGCAAGATGCAGGTCTGGGCCAAGCCCGGCCGCGAGATGACCGCCAACGGCGGGCTTGAGGTGAGCGGCCGCTACAAGGCCTACGGCCAGGACCTGACCATCACCCGCGGCAACCTCAACTGGAACTACAACGCCGTCTCCGATCCACGGATCAACATCCGCGCCGAGCGCCGCATCGGTGATGTCACCGCTGGCATCGACGTGACCGGCCGCGCGCAGCAGCCGCGGGCCGATGTGTGGTCCGACCCGGCGATGTCGCAGTCCGAGGCACTGGCCTACCTGGTGCTGGGCCGCAGCCTGACCAATGCCAGCACCGACCAGACCCAGCAGGTCACCGCGGCCTCGGCGGCGTTGTCGGCCGGCAGCGGCCTGCTGGCTTCGCAGCTGGGCGCCAAGCTGGGCCTGGACGATGCCGGCGTGAGCCAGTCGCGCGCGCTGGGCGGTTCGGTGATTGGCTTCGGCAAGTACATCTCGCCCAAGCTCTACGTCGGCTACGGCGTGTCGATGGTCGGCGCCGGTTCGGTGCTGACCCTGAAGTACCTGCTGCGCCGCGGCTTCGACGTGGAAGTGGAGTCGAGCACGGTGGAAAACCGCGGCTCGCTGAACTGGCGTCGCGAAAAATGACCCGGCCGGGGTCGGAGCCCTTTCGTTGAAACGGATCCGACCCCTCAGCGGTTGAGCCAGCGCAGCTCGCCGCGGTGGACGTGCAGGTCTTTCGCCCAGTAGACCAGCGCCATGACCAGCGCGGGCACGATCAGCACGATGGCCACCACCAGGCTGCCGGAGGGCGCGTCCTGCTCCGCTGAGCCGCAGCGCTGCAGGAAGCGCTGGCGGGCCATGCGCAGCACGGCACCGCTGGCGGTGACCAGCAGTACCAGCGAGAACACCGGAACCCCGGTGGTGAAACGCAGCGCCAGGTGGAACGCGCCCATCACCGCGGCGACTGCCAGTGGAATGGTCAGGATGCGCAGCCCCGGCAGGACGGTGGCGACGTGCTCCGGCAGCGACTGCCAGCGGATGATCGCGCGTGTGGCGTGGGACGTGAGCCACAGCCCTGGAACCAGCAGCACCGCAGCGGCGATGATCAGCGCCGCGCGCTGGCCGCCATCCAGCGCGCCATCCTCCGAGGCCGGCAGTGGCCAGCTGGCGATCACGGCCCAGGTGCAGATCAGCCCTAGGACCAGCGCGACCAGCAAGGCGCGCAGGCCACCGGCCTGCCAATGGATGGCATCGCCCTCGCGCCCGAAGCGTGACCAGAACGCGACCTGTCCTGCATCCAGGCCGGGTGGCACGCGCAGGTCGTGCCAGTAGCCGAGTGCCGCCAGCAGGCTGATCGCCTGGTGCGCGCGCGACGGCTGCAGGGTGTCCAGCAGGTTGCGCCAGGCCGGGCGATGCTCGCGCAGGCTGGGAAGCACATCGCTGCCGGGCACGAGCAGCGACTCGCTGATGCCCAGGTAGCGGGTCGCCAGTGCCTGCGCACCGGCGGGTGACAGCAGCCAGCGCTGCTCGCAGCGGCGCGCCACCGCATCCAGCCAGTGCAGGTCCATGCCCCGCACCGGGTCATCCCAGTTGAAACACCCGCTGAGCGTGTCGAAGGTGCTGCGCGGCAGCGCCGGTTCGTCGATCACCAGCCGCTGCAGCACGGCGTCGCCGATGCGCTGCTTGCCGTGCAGCGACCACAGCTCCGGTTGCTGCTGCAGCGACTGCTGGAGCAGGGCCGTGTCGCCCTGGCTGGCCACCACGAGCAGCTGCGCGGCGACGCCCTCGGCGTCCACCGTATCCGTCGATGCCGGCGCCGGGCGGTCCTCCGCAGGCGGCGCTGCATCCTCGCGCAGTTGCGCCAGCGCGGCCTGGTAGGCCTCGTGCAGCCGCTGGAACGCAACCGGGTCATCTTCGGGCCGGGTGACGCGCAGCTGCTGCGCATAGGCGCGCTTGATGGCGCGTTCGTCGGCGTCGGCGTCCAGCCCCAGCAGCGCCACCCAGTCGCTCATCGCTGGCGGCGCCACACCTGGGTCCAGGCATCGCGCGCCCACAATCCCAGTGCGAGGGCGACCGGCAGTTCGGCGTAGCTCATGCCGAGGATCAGCAGTTTCAGGAACGGCACCACCGACAGCAGCAGCCAGCCGTTGAACTGGATCTGCAGGTGGCTGCGCCGCCACCAGCGCCACACGGACAGGCCGAGTACCGGCCAGGCGAGCAGGGTGCCGGCCGTGCGCAGCTCCAGCCCGTGGATCAGCACGATGGCCACGATCGCCAGCAGCGGAATCGGCAGCAGCGCCGCGAGCGCGGACCGATGTGGCTGCTCGTCCTGCACCTGCCAGTGCAGGAAGGTCTGCACCGCGGGGGCGACTGCGCCCAGCAGCACCAGCGCCAGCGTGGCGTACAGTGCCACCCGTGCGTAGGTGGCCATCGGATGGATGCCGGCAGCGCCGTCACCGGAGGCAAACTGGCCCAGCACGCCCACGGCCAGCACCAGCAGCGCGGCGATCACCGCACACGCGACACCGCGCAGCAGTCCCTGCAGCCAGCGCTCGCGGTTCAGCCGGTGCATCGCGCCGATGTCGCGCCAGAACGCGATCTGGCGGGCCTGCAGTGGGGCCGGCACCGGCGTGTCGTCATCGATGCCGAGGGCATCAAGGGTCTGGTTGAGGTCGCGCCCACGCTGGGGCGACAACGAAGTGAGCAGCGCCTGCCAGTGATTCCATGGACGCGACAGCCAGGCCATATGCTCGCGGGCCGCGACGGGCGGGTCCGGCAATCCGCAGCGATGCAGCAGTTCGGCCAGGCGGTGGTGGTTGCCCGGCTGCACCACCCACTGGCGGTGCATCTCCATGCGCCGTGCATCCAGTGCATAGGGATCCACGCTGCTGCCGATCTCGTCCCAGCCGAACAGTTCGGCCAGCACATCGAGGTTGTCGGCCTGCACCGGCTCGGTGGCGGAGAACAGCGCGTCCAGCAGGGCGTCACTGATCCGCGCCTTCCCCTGCAGCGACCACAGTTCCGGCTGCTGCGCCAGCCACTCCTGCAGCACGTCCGGCTCCTGCTGTACGGCTTCGGCCAGGATGCGGCCGGCGATGGCCTCCACGTCCATGCGCGGGTCGGCCCGCACGTGGTCATCCGCCTGGGGACCCGCCTCCGCAGCGCTCGGCGCTGCCCATTGCAGTGGTGCTTCCGGTCCGCTGCCGGGCCACGGGGCCTCCTCTGCAGCGCGATCCTTCGCCCATGCCAGTGCGGCCTGGTAGGCCTCGTGCAGGTGCTGGAAGGCGACCGGATCGTCCTCCGGGCGGGTCACCCGCAGGCGCTGCGCGTAGGCCCGCTTGATCGCACGTTCGTCGGCATCCTCGTCCAGCTCCAGCACGTCCAGGCCCCAGCTCATGCATCGCGCTCCAGCATGTCCAGCGCCTGCGACAGCTCGCGGCGCTGCTGCTCGATGTGGTGCAGGTCCTGGCCGTCCAGCGCGTGGCGGAACTGCAGCAGCCAGCCCTGCAGCGTGTCGCGCTGATCGATGAACTCCTCGTACAGGCGTTCGGCGCGGGCCACCACGGCCAGGTTGTGCTGGGCATCGCGCGGATGGATCTTCAGGTCCTGCAGGGCCCGCAGGCGCTGCTGGATCTCCCCGGGCGACAGCAGGCCCGGGTTCTGTTCCAGGATCAGCTCGTGGCGCAGGCCCGTGGCATCTTCGGTGACCTCCACCTGCAGCAGGCCGTTGATGTCGTAGGTGAAGCGGGTGGTGATGCCGCGTTCTTCCATCGGCGCACGATGGGTCAGCGGCACGCGCAGCTCGCCCAGCTTGATGTTGCGGTCCACGGTCGGGCTTTCGCCCTGGTAGATGTCGATCACGACTTCGCGCTGGCTCTCGTGGATCGGGAAGAACTGATCCTCGCGGCTGACCGGCACCACGCTGTTGCGCTGGATGATGGGATGGAAATAGCCGCTGCGCGACTGCCCATCGGGGGTGCGGCGCGACACCTGGGTACCCAGCGTGTAGGGACAGACATCGGTCAGCACCACTTCGCGCAGGGCCTCGTTGCGTCCCTTCAGGCCTGCGGCGACGGTGGCGCCCAGGGCGATGGCATGGTCCGGGTGGACATGGCGCAGCGGCAGCCGGCCGAACATGCGGGTCACCAGGCGGCTGACCATCGGCATGCGCACCGCCCCGCCCACCAGCACGATGTCGTCCAGTGCGTCCGGCTGCAGCCGTGCATCGCGGATGGCCCGCTCGATCGGGCCGCGCATGCGCTGCAGCAGCGGATCGCACAGCCGGGCGAATCCGGCCTCGTCCAGTTCCCAGCGCAGCCGGCGTTCGCCCAGCGTCAGCTCCAGCGTGCTGCTGCCGCTGTGGCTCAGCTCGCGCTTGAAGAGTTCCAGCTGGCGCAGCAGCTGCGCCCTCTCGCTGTCGGCCAGGGTAGCCAGGTCCAGGCGCTGGTCGGCCAGCAGGGCCTCCAGCAGCACGCTCGAGAAATCCTCGCCGCCGAGGAAATTGTCGCCGGCACTGGCATGCACTTCGATCACGCCGTCGAACAGCTCCAGGATCGACACATCGAAGGTGCCGCCGCCCAGGTCCAGCACCAGCACCCGGCCTTCGCCCTCGCGCTGCTGCAGGCCATAGGCCAGCGCGGCGGCGGTGGGTTCGTTGATCAGGCGCTCAACGCGGATGCCGGCCAGTTCGCCGGCGGTGCGCGTGGCCTTGCGCTGCGCATCGGAGAAGTACGCCGGCACGCTGATCACCGCCTCTTCCACCTTCTGCCCCAGGGCGGCCTCGGCGTCGGCCAGCAGCGAGCGCAGCACCAGCGCCGAGAGCTCCTCGGGGCGGAAGCTGCGGTCGCCCAGGCGGGTCTGCCGGTCGGTGCCCATCCAGCGCTTGAAGTTCGCCACGCTGTGCGCCGGATGGCTGACCAGGCGGTCGCGCGCCGGCTGCCCGACCAGCACCGCGCCATCGGCCAGGCTGACCACCGAGGGCGTCAGCAGCTCGCCGTGCGCATTGGGGAACAGTCGACCGCCGCCCGCCTCGTAGATGCCCACCAGCGAATGGGTGGTGCCCAGGTCGATACCGACGATCATGCTGCTTCCCTGACTGCATGTGATGGAACAGCGATTGTAGGCCGACAACGCGGCCGATGAACGCGCCACCCCAACCATCGGCCGTTGCCCCATCCGCCCCCAGCGGCTATGGTCCCGGGCTGTTCTGTACTGCCGGAAACGCCGATGTCTGCCCGTAAAACCCTTCCTGCCGCCCTGGCCCTGGGCCTGACCCTCGCCGCAGGCGCCCATGCCGATGAAGGCATGTGGATGCCGACCCAGCTGCCGGAGCTGGCCAAGCCGCTGAAGGCGGCCGGTTTCAAGGGCAACCCGGCCGAGCTGGCCAACGTCACCGCACCGCCGTTGAGCGCCGTGGTGCGTGCCGGCGGTGGCACCGCTTCGTTCGTTTCCGCCGACGGCCTGCTGCTGACCAACCACCACGTGGCGATGGGCGTGATCCAGTACAACAGCTCGCCCGAGCACGACCTGATCAACGGCGGCTTCATCGCCCAGGGCCGCGCCGACGAGCGCCCGGCCAATCCCGACTTCCGCGTGCTGGTCACCGTTGGCTTCGACAAGGTGACCGACCAGGTGCTGGCCCAGGCCAAGGGCAAGACCGGCCGCGCCTACTTCGACGCCGTCGATGCGGCCAGCAAGCAGATCGTGGCCGAGTGCGAGAAGGACGGCAGTGTGCGCTGCTCGGTGGCCAACATGTACTACGGCACCGATTTCTACCGCATCGCCCAGCTGGAACTGAGCGACGTGCGCCTGGTCTACGCGCCGCCGCGCGCGATCGGCAACTACGGCGATGAGATCGACAACTTCATGTGGCCGCGCCACACCGGCGATTTCACCCTGCTGCGTGCCTACGTCGGCAAGGACGGCAAGCCGGCCGCCTACAGCAAGGACAACGTGCCCTACCAGGCCCCAGCGCACCTGCAGATGTCGGTGGAAGGGCCGAAGGAAGGCGATTACGCGATGCTGGCCGGTTACCCGGGCATCACCTACCGCCACCGCACCGCGGCCGAATTCGCCGGCCAGATCGACACCGTGCTGCCGCGCCGCGTCTCGGTGTTCCAGCAGATGATCGACACCATCGAGGCGGCCAGCGCCAACGATGCGAAGGCACGTACCCGCTACGCCTCGCAGCTGCAGTCGCTGAAGAACAACCGCAAGCGCGCCGCCGGTGAGCTGGAAGGCCTGCTGCGCAGCGACGCCAAGGCCCAGCGTGCGGCCGACGAAACCGCCATGCTGGCGGCCACCGATCGCAGGTACCAGGCCGACATCAACGCGCTGCTGGCCAACCTGTCGCAGGGTGCGGCGGTGGGCGAGCGCGACCTGCTGCTGGACCAGATGGCCCTGCAGACCCAGCTGCTGCGTTCGGCGCTGCTGCTGGAACGCCTGCGCATCGAATCGGCCAAGCCGGACGCGCAGCGCGAAACCGGCTACCAGCAGCGCGACCAGGCGATGATCGAAGGCGTGCTGAAGCAGGTGCAGCGCCGCTACGCACCGGAGGTCGAGAAGGCCCTTCTGACCCGCCTGCTGGCCCGCTACCAGCAGCTGCCGGACGCACAGCGCGTGGCCGAATTCGACACCGCCTTCGGCCGCACGCCGGAACAGCTGGCCAAGGCCCTGGACGGCCTGTACGCCGGCACCCAGCTGGGTGACGAGGCACAGCGCCTGTCCCGCTTCGCCGCTGCCCGCGAAGGCAAGGCCCTGGCCGCCGATCCGCTGATCGCCGTGGCCGGCCCGCTGGTGGCCGCGCAGCTGCGCATCGAGAACGAGAGCAAGACCCGCGAAGGCGAGCAGCTGCGCCTGCGCCCGGCCTACATGCAGGCGCTGTTCGCCTGGCGTGCCAAGCAGGGCCGCGCAGTGTACCCGGATGCCAACCGCACCCTGCGCATCAGCTACGGCAAGGTCGAAGCGCTGCACCCGCGTGACGGCGTGACCTACTCGCCGGTGACCACTGTCGCCGGCATCGTCGAGAAGAACACCAACGCCTACCCGTTCGATGCGCCCAAGCCGCTGCTGGCGGCGATCACCAAGGGTGATTTCGGCAGCACCGCCGACCCGGCGCTGAAGACCCAGACGGTCAACTTCCTGACCAACCTGGACACCACCGGCGGCAACTCCGGCTCGCCGGTGCTCAACGCCCAGGGCGAACTGATCGGCCTGAACTTCGACAGCAACTGGGAATCGGTCAGCGCCAGCTGGTGGTTCGACCCGCGCTTCAAGCGTGCCGTGCACGTGGACATGCGCTACCTGCGCTGGCTGCTGGCCAAGGTCTACCCGGCGCCGGAGCTGCTGAAGGAAATGGGCGTCCCGGCGGAATAACGCCGGTTGCGGGTGGGTGCCCACCGTTGGTGGGCACGGATGCTCCGTCACGACCAACGGTCGTGATCTACTGGCCCCTGTCCTGACGGAAACGCGCGCGTGGTCTCCAGCTGGATCCTGCTGCTGGTCTCGGTTGCCTATGCCGCGCTGCTGTTCGGCGTGGCGTGGTGGGGCGACCGTCGGCCGATGTATCCCGACCGGCCGTGGCTGCGGCCGGTCGTCTACAGCTTGGCGCTGGCCGTGTACTGCTCGTCGTGGACCTTCTACGGCGCGGTAGGCACCGCGGTGCGCCACGGCGTGGGCTACCTGCCGATCTACATCGGCCCGCTGCTGATGCTGCTGTTCGGCTGGCGCATCATCGAGCGCTTGGCGCTGGTGGCGCGCAGCCAGAACGTGGTGTCCATCGCCGATTTCATCTCCTCGCGCTTCGGCCGCTCGCGGCGGCTGGCCGCGCTGGTAGCCATCATCGCCCTGATCGGCATCGTCCCGTACCTGGCGCTGCAGTACAAAGCGGTGGCGATGAGCCTGCAGGTGCTGACCGGCAACACCGGCCCCACCGGCTTCTTCACCGACCCCGCGCTGTACGTGGCGCTGCTGATGGCCCTGTTCGCGACCCTGTTCGGTACCCGCCAGGTCGATGCCACCGAGCACCACCACGGCATGATGCTGGCCATCGCCTTCGAATCGGTCATCAAGCTGCTGGCGATGCTGGCGGTGGGCGTGTTCGCCTACCTGTGGCTGAGCAACCGCACCGATGCGGTGGTGCAGTCGGTGCATACGCTGTTCACCGGCCTGCCGCCGGTGGGCTTCATCTCGCAGACGCTGCTCAGTTTCCTGGCCATCATCTGCCTGCCGCGGCAGTTCCACGTGGCCGTGGTGGAGTGTGGCGACGTGCGTGACGTGCGCCGCGCGCGCTGGATGTTCGGCGGCTATCTGGTGCTGATCTCGGCGATGGTGCTGCCGATCGCCACGGCCGGCGTCACCCTGTTCGGCACCGGCGGCAGCGTGGCCGATGATGCGATGGTGCTGGCCCTGCCGCTCGCCGAAGGGCGCAACGCGCTGGCGTTGATCGCCTATGTCGGCGGCTTCTCGGCCGCCACCGGCATGGTCATCGTGGCCTCGATCGCGCTGGCCACCATGGTCAGCAACGATCTGGTGATGCCGGTGCTGCTGCGCCGCAGCGGCGACCACCAGGAAGCGGCCGACATGGCCTCGCGCGTGCTGTGGATCCGCCGCATGGCGATCCTGCTGCTGGCGCTGATGGCCTACAGCTACTACCGCAGCAGCAGCAACGACAGCAGCCTGGCCTCGTACGGCCTGATGGCCTTCGCTGCGGTGGCGCAGTTCGCGCCGGGCCTGATCGGTGGCCTGTACTGGCGCGGCGCCAGCCGTCGCGGCGTCGAGGCCGGCATGGTGCTGGGCTTTGCCACGTGGATATACACGCTGCTGCTGCCGGCCATGACCATGGCTGGATGGGTGGATGCGACCTGGGTGCGGCACGGGCCGTTCGGCGTGGAGTGGCTGCGCCCGCAGCAGCTGTTCGGCATGACCGGCTGGGACCCGCTGACCCATGGCACGTTCTGGTCGCTGCTGGTCAACGTTGCCACGATGATGCTGGTCTCCGCGCGCTGGCGTCCGGGTGTGGACGAACGCCTGCGCGCCGCGCCCTTCCTCGATCCCTATGCCGAGCGACCCTCGGTGGCGGGCGGCTGGCCCGGCCATGTGCACGTGGGCGACCTGCTGGCGCTGGCCTCGCGCGTGGTCGGCGAGCGCCACGCACGGCGCTCGTTCTTCGAACAGGCGCAGTCGCTGGGGCGCGAGCTGCAGTCGACGGCGCCGGCGGACCGGCCGTGGGTGCAGTTCACCGAGCGCCTGCTGGCCGCGTCCATCGGCGCCGCGTCCGCGCGCCTGCTGCTGACCAGCCTGCTGCGCGGCTCGGGCATGGACCTCGGCGAAGTGGTGGCGGTGCTGGACGAAGCTGGGCAGGAGCTGCGCTTCAACCGCGAGATCCTGTCCACCACGCTGGAAAACATCAGCGCGGGTGTCAGCGTGGTCGACCCGGACATGCGCCTCACCGCCTGGAACCGCCGCTACCAGGACATGTTCGGCTACCCCGACGGCATGCTGTACGTGGGCCGCCCCGTGGCCGACCTGATCCGTTACAACGCCGAACGCGGTGAGCTCGGCGAAGGCGATATCGAAGTGCAGATCAACCGTCGCATCGGCTACATGCGCGCCGGTTCACCGCACGTCTTCGAACGCACCCGCAGCGACGGCAAGGTGATCGAGATGCGCGGCCAGGCCCTGCCTGGCGGCGGTTACGTGACCAGCTACAACGACATCACCGACTACAAGCACGCGGAAAAAGCGCTGCTGGAAGCCAACGAAACGCTGGAACAGCGCGTGGCCGAACGCTCGCACGAAGCCGAGGTCGCGCAGCAGTCGAAGACGCGTTTCCTGGCGGCGATCAGCCATGACGTGCTGCAGCCGCTGAACGCCGCGCGCCTGTTCGCGTCGGCGCTGCGTGACAGCGATCATGTGAGCGAGGAGCAGAAGCATCTGGCCGAGCGCGTGGATGCTTCGCTGCGTGCGGCCGAAGAGCTGCTCGATGGCCTGCTGGACGTGTCCCGACTGGACGCCGGTGGCCTGCATCCGGTGATCGGCGAGTTCGACGTCAGCGCGCTGATGCGCGAGCTGGCAGCGCAGTACACGCCGGTGGCCGCCGGTCGCGGCCTGCGCCTGGACCTGTTCGCACGCACCACCTGGGTACGCAGCGACCGACGCCTGCTGCGCCGTGTGCTGCAGAACTTCCTGGCCAATGCGCTGCGCTACACGCGGCAGGGCCGCATCGTGCTGGCCGTGCGCCAGCGCGGCGACGAAGTGGAGTTGCAGGTGTGGGATACCGGCCCCGGTATCCCCGAGCACCACATGCGGCAGATCTTCGACGAATTCCACCGCTACCAGCAGCCGTTCGACTGGGGCGAGCAGGGCCTCGGCCTGGGCCTGTCGATCTGCCAGCGCATCTCGCGCCTGCTCGACCATCGCCTCAATGCGCGCAGCCGGGTCGGCAGCGGTTCGATGTTCTCGATCATCCTGCCGCGGGTGGCGCCGCTGCCGGGCTACACCGAGCCGGTGACCGCTGCACAGGCGACCCCACAGCCGGTGCGCAGCGATTCGCTGGCCGGCATGCGCGTGCTGTGCGTGGACAACGACGAGGAGATCCTCGACGGCATGCGTGCGCTGCTGGGCCGCTGGCAGGTGCAGGTGATCACCGCATCGACCGTGGACCAGGCGCTGGAGAAGGTGGCCGAGCAGCCGCAGGTGATGCTGGTGGACTACCACCTGCACGACCGCATGGATGGCCTGGACGCGCTGGTGGCACTGCGCGAAGCGGCCGGCTACCCGTTGCCGGGCGCGCTGCTGACCGCCGACGGCCGCGATGAACTGAAGCGCATGGCCCGCGAACGCGGCTACCGCGTGCTGACCAAGCCGATCAAACCGGCCTCGCTGCGCGCGTTCCTCGGCGCGCTGCGCGACGCGAGGTAACGCCGGGCCACGAAGCCCCTTGTAGAGCCGAGCCCATGCTCGGCTGGATCGCACCGCGCCCCTGTAATTTTCGCCGCAATATAGCCTTCGCTATACAAACCAGCCCTGCCTGCGCGTTTGCCCGGAAATGCGCCACGCGCGGATCGCGATGCTAAGCTTCGCGTCCCCTTGGGGAGTAGCCGGATTCCTACGCAGGAATCGTCCACGTCAACATACTCGGCCAGTGCGCCGTGGCGTGGACAACCATGATGGTTGGCGAGACCAGCGGCCCGCGCGCGCAACGTCAGGTTGGGCGCGAGCGCGAGCCGTGCGTCCGTCCTTGCCCGACCTTCAGCAGCCGCCAATGTCTCCTGTTTCGATCCTCCTGATCGGCTTTGCCATGTCTACCGATGCCTTCGCTGCCGCGATCGGCAAGGGTGCGGCCATGCGCAAGCCGGTATTCCGCGATGCACTGCGCGCCGGCATCATCTTCGGCGTCATCGAGGCGATCACGCCCATCATCGGCTGGCTGCTCGGCCGTGCCGCCCTGCAATACGTGGAAGCCTTCGACCACTGGATCGCGTTCGGCCTGCTGCTCGCGCTGGGCGTGCACATGATCATCAACGGCGTGCGCCCGGACAGCGCTGAAGAGGACGAGGATCCCTCGCAGCATCACGGTTTCTGGAAGCTGGCACTGACCGGATTCGCCACCAGCATCGATGCGATGGCCGTGGGCATCGGCCTGGCCTTCATGGACGTGCATATCGGTGTGATGGCTGCGGTCATCGGCCTGTGCACGCTGACCATGGTCACCGCCGGCATCATGCTCGGCCGCGTGCTGGGTGGCATGGTCGGCAAGCGCGCCGAGATCATCGGCGGCGTGATCCTGGTGATCATCGGTTCGACGATCCTGTACGAACATCTGCACGGCGTGGCGTAACACGCGAAGTCCTGTAGAGCCGAGCCTGCGCTCGGCTCACGCGCGTAGCGCGGATTTTGGCGAACAGCAGCCGAGCATGGGCTCGGCTCTACAGCGGGGCATCGGCCGACAAGTTATGCGGTGTTGTCCCGATGGAGAGCCTGTTGGGCGCAGCATAGTCTTCGGGCATGTCCAGCCCCGCACTCCGTATTGGCCGGTGGTCGCAGACCGGCAATGTCTATGCGATCACCGCTGTGACATACGCGCGTCGACGCTGGTTCGACGATGAAGCCAACGTTGACCTTCTGATCGAGGCACTCCGTACGGTAGAACGAACGGGGCGGACGTGCTCCCTGGCGTGGGTGATCATGCCGGACCACCTGCACTGGCTGATCGAACTGCGACGCGGAACGCTCGCCGGATGCATGCAGATCCTCAAGTCCAGAAGCGGACGAGCCATCGCCAGGCAGGTGGAGGCCAACGCGCCGATCTGGCAGCCGGGCTACTACGACCACGCGCTGCGCAGCGATGAATGCCTGCGCACGCAGGCGATGCACATTGCGGCCAATCCGGTTCGTGCCGGTCTGGCTACGTGTCTTGGTGAGTATCCCCATGCCTGGAGCAGATGGCCTCTGTGGGAGTAGCGCGGCCTTCGGCGAACAGCAGCCGAGCATGGGCTCGGCTCTACAAACGCAGGTGCCGCGGAGTCCTGTAGCGCCGAGCCTACGCTCGGCTCACGCGCGCAGCGCGACCTTCGGGGAACAGCAACCGAGCATGGGCTCTGCTCTACAAAGGCAGATGCCGCGGAGTCCTGTAGCGCCGAGCCTGCGCTCGGCTCACGCGCGCAGCGCGACCTTCGGGGAACAGCAGCCGAGCATGGTCTCGGCTCTTATCTCTTCCGACTCTGGCACCTTAGGTGCCGAGAGCCCGGCGCGGACGACCGTTCGGCTCTAGGTCT
>NZ_JAMOKY010000057.1:0-14139 GCF_024499815.1 Stenotrophomonas testudinis
AACTCGGAAGTGAAACGCAGCTGCGCCGATGGTAGTGTGGCTCAAGCCATGCGAGAGTAGGTCATCGCCAGGGTTTATACCCAAAAACCCCGCTGCTCACGCAGCGGGGTTTTTCTTTGCGCGTGGATAATCACGCCACCGGGGATACCGCGCGTTGCGTTCCCCGGTAGAGCCACACCCTGCGTGGATGTGCTGTACCGGCAAACGGCATCGAGCAACACCGGTAATGCCGGCCGATGGCCGGCACAGGCGCGGCACCCGCGCCTGCAGGAACAGCGGTGCCAACCAAGGTTGGCATGTACCAGAGCAGCCGGTGCGCGTGGATGGGGCGGCCCTGACAAAGGTAGCGCCTGCCGCTGGCCGGCACAGGCGCGGCACCCGCGCCAGGCAAGGTGCCAACCACAGTTGGCACCCACCCAAAGCACAAAGCAGGAACCGGGCGCGTGGCCTCAAGCCAGCGCCATCTCCCGCGTTTCCTGCTGCCGGAACACCGCAACCGCTTCACTCAACGTGCCCGCCTGCACCTGCAACTCGCGTGCGGCGGCAGTAGCTTCCTCCACCAGGGCCGCGTTCTGCTGCGTCGCCTGGTCCATCTGCACCACGGTCTGGTTGATCTGTTCGATGCCGCTGGACTGCTCCTGCGAGGCAGCCGAGATCTCCTGCATCAACGCGCTCACGCTCTGCACGCCGCCGACAATGCCCTGCATGCGCTGGCCGGCGTCGGCCACCAGCTGCGCGCCTTCGCCCACCTCGCGGCCGGCTTCGTCGATGAGCTTCTTGATCTCCTGCGCCGCCGCCGCCGAACGCTGGGCCAACACGCGTACTTCGCTGGCAACCACGGCGAAGCCGCGTCCCTGCTCACCGGCGCGGGCGGCCTCCACCGCGGCGTTCAGGGCCAGGATGTTGGTCTGGAACGCGATACCGTCGATGACGCCGGTGATATCGCCGATGCGACGCGAGGCAGCCTCGATGGCCTGCATGGTGGTGACCACCCGCTGCATGGCGAGGTTGCCTTCGTTGGCTGCGCCCTGGGTGGTGCTGGCCAGGTCACTGGCCTGGCGTGCGTGGCTGGCGTTCTGCCGCACGGTGGCGGTGAGTTCCTCCATCGACGCGGCCGTCTCCTGCAGGTGCGCGGCCTGGCGCTCACTGCGCTCGGACAGTGCATCGTTGCCTGCGGCGATCTCGCTGGCGGCGCCGCGGATCGCGCCGGCGCTGCGCTGGATGCGGCCGACCATGCGCGCCAGCTGGGTCGCCGTGGCGTTGGCGTCGCGCTGGATGGCGGCAAACGCACCGTGGTACTCGCCTTCCATGCGCCGGTCGAGTTCACCGCGTGCCAGTGCGGCCAGCATCTGTCGAACCTCTTCCACCGTGCCGCCGACGGTAGCCATCAACTGGTTGATGCCACCGGTCAGGCCGTCCAGGAAGCTGGCGCCGTCACTGGCCTGCAGGCGCTGGTCCAGATCGCCGGCCGCCGCTGCCGCCACGATGCCGGCCACTGAATTCTCCAGCGTCAGCTCATGGGTGCGGTCATGCCATTCCACGGCAAACCCCAGGCGCATGCCCTGCGCATCGAACACCGGCGTGACCACCTGGGCGAAGTGGACCGGGCCGATCTGGATCTTGCCGTTATGGGTGACCTGCAGCGTGTTGAGGATGGCGCGGATGCGGTCGGGGTTGGCGTGGAAGCGATGGATGCTGCTGCCGACCAGCTGTTCGGCATCGAAATCGGGGAAGGCCTGGCGCAGGTTGGCCTGCTGGTTGCGCAGAAGGGCCACCACCGACTGGTTAACGTAACGGATCACGTGGTCGTTGTCGGCGATCATCATTGCCGTGCGCGAAACATCCAGCGCCTGGCGGATCTGTGCGTTGTCGGCATGACCCTGCGCCTGGCGTTCGCGCTGCGCCTGCACGTGGCGGGCGGTGTCGGCCAGGGCGTGGGCCAGCGAACCTGCTGCGTAGTCCTGCACGTTGCCGTGCGCGGACAGGTCGGCGCCGGTGGCGATGTCGCGGGCAAGGGCGGCCAGCCGCTGCGGGCCGTGGCCCAGCGCTTCGCTCTGCTGGCGCAGGCGTGCGGCGGTCTGTCCGAGCACGACGGCAAGCGCGGCCAGCGCCGCCGCGTGCAATACGGACGGCAGTACCGCAGCGCCCTGCACAAGCGGAAGGAGCAGGGCGATCACCCCGACCGCGCCGACCAGCCACAGTGGCAGGCGGTCGCGATGTCCCAGCAGCACACCCAGCAGCACGGCGATCGGCAATGCCGGACCGAGGCCACCCAGGTGGCAGAGCAGGCAGAGCTGGATGGCGACGAGCACGGCCAGGCCATTGCGGGCCAGCGGCGTGCCCGCCTGCGGGCCGCCCAGCCACGCGGCAGGCAGCACGGCGGATGCCGCCAGCACGGCTACCAGCCCGTCTTGGCTGCCTACGGCAAGACCCAGCCCAAGCAGGGCCATGACGGCGCTGCCCAGCAGCAGGCGGCGGTCACCGCGCCGTGCGAGCTGTTGCAGGTAGGGAAGGCGGCCCTGGTCGGGCGGACGGGGGGATGCAATGGACATCGGCGACTCCTGGATCAACGAACGGCAACGGCCCCGCATACCCGCACGCGCGACGGCGCGACGGTGGCAGGGCAGGGATTGCGAAAAGGGAAGGTGGAACAGGCAGGCACCGGGGCCACGTCCTGTGGGCGGTGGTGCGGGCAGACAGGCATGCGGGCTTCCTTGCAGGACCACGAACAGCCGCAGGCCCGACCGGGCCCGCGTGCGGCGGGCGCAGGGGCCCGCACCTGTTCTATCGGCCGCGCGGGCCTGGAGTGAAGCGCGCGTGAAGATTTCCGCTCAGCGGCTGTTGCCGTGAAGCAACGCGATCAAACGGCAAGGAAGCCGTTGATGACCTCGGCGATCTGTGCCGGCTGTTCCATATGCAGATGGTGGTTGCCGGGGAACACGGCCAGGCGGCCGTCGCGCAGGTGCTGCAGGCGCTGGCTGCGCCCCGGCTCGGGATAGTAGGACTGTGCCGGCGTGGCGTAGATCACCTGGGTGGGGCAGGCGATGGCCTGCAGCAGGTTGTCGATCTGCCCTTCGCTGAGGCGGATGGCGGTGGGCAGCATCAGGCGCGGATCGCTGCACCAGCGGTAGCCGCCTTCCACCGGCTCGACGCCGCGCTCGACCAGCAGGCGGGCGCAGCCTTCGCTGAGCTGGTTGGTCATCATCCGCGCGCGGATGGGCGCGGCCAGTTCGGGGAACACGCGCAGCTGCTTGCGGGCCAGGGCGCGGGTGGCGGTCACATGCTCGCGCAGGCGCTCGGCGGTTTCTTCCTCCGGTCCGCGCAGGCCGCCCAGCGCCTCGATGGCGACCAGCCGCTCGACGCGATCACTGACGGCGGCGGTGAGGCTGGCGATGCCGGCGCCCATCGAATGGCCCATCAGGGTGAAGCGGTCCCAGCCCAGCGCGTCAGCCACATCGAGCACGTGGGTGATCGCTGCCGGGGTGGTGTAGACCGCGCCGGCCGGCAGGTGGGCGCTGTGGCCGTGGCCGGGCAGGTCGATGGCCACCAGCTCCACGTCGGCCAGGTGTGGCGCCAGCGGTACGAAGCTGGCGGCGTTGTCCAACCAGCCATGCAGGGCCAGCATGCGGGTGCCACCGGCAGGGCCGCCGCGCAGGCCCGCCACGCGCGCGCCCGCCACGTCCATCACGAACGGTTGCAGGCTCATGCCAGCGATGCCACGGCGAGGCGTGCCAGGGCACGGGCGTGTTCGGGTTCGGCGTTGAGGCACGGGATGTAGCGCATCTGCGCGCCGCGCTCGGCCAACGTTTCGGTGAAACCCATCGCCACTTCTTCCAGCGTTTCCAGGCAGTCGGTGGCAAAGCCCGGGCAGACCACGTCGATCTGCTTCACGCCCGCTTCGGCCAGCGCCCACAGGCTTGGCTCGGCGTAGGGCTGCAGCCAGCGTTCGCGGCCGAAGCGCGACTGGTAGCCAAGCTGCCACTCATCGGCAGCCAGGCCCAGTGCGTTGGCGATGGCCTGCGCGCTGGCCTCGCAGCGCTGCGGGTACGGATCGCCGGCATCGGCCAGGCGCTGCGGAATGCCGTGGAAGGAAAACACCAGCTTCTGGCCGCGGCCGTGCTGCTGCCAGTAGCGCTGGATGGAGCCGGCGACCGCGGCGACCCAGTCCGGGTCGACCGAGTAATCCTGCACCAGGCTGATGGTGATGCCGGGATGGCGGCGCTGCCAGTCATCCACGCGGTCCTCGATCGAGGCGGTGGTGGTGGTCGAATACTGCGGGTACAGCGGCAGCACCACGATGCGGCGCACGCCCTCGGCGGCCAGGCGGTCGAGCTCGGCGGCGAGCGCCGGTGCGCCGTAGCGCATGGCATGGCGCACCCGCAGGCTGGGCAGCAGGGCCTGCATGGCCTCGGCCAGGCGGCGGGTATGCACCATCAGCGGCGAGCCTTCCGGCAGCCACACCAGGGCGTACTTCGCGGCTGAACGGCCACTGCGCAGCGGCAGGATGAGCCCGCGCAGCAGCGGCTGCCAGAGCAGCGCCGGAATCGAGACCACGCGGGGGTCGGACAGGAATTCAGCCAGATAACGACGGACGGCGGGGGCCGTCGGCGTCTCGGGCGTGCCTAGGTTGACCGCCAGCACGGCGGTATCGGGTGCGTCTAGCATGAGGGCTATTGTCGCCGATCCGATGCCGCGCCGGGATGCAGGGTTTGGATCATGTCGATGCAGGGCGTTTATCCGCATGCGCCACGCTCATTGGATATTCATCACAACGCTACTAATTTCAGTCACTTGCTATATCTTCCTATGGACTGACTTCTGGAGCCCGCCATGCGTCGCCCGATCCAAGCCCTGCTGATCGCCGCCAGCTTGCTGTCCAGCCAGGCCATGGCCGGACCGCAGGAAGACCAGCGCGCCCGCAACGCGGTGCGTGTGCTGGCTGAAATCCAGGAAATTCCCGAACAGGGCATTCCGGACAAGTTGCTCGACGAAGGCCGCGCAGTCATCGTCATTCCCGACACGATCAAGGCCGGTCTGGTCATCGGCGGTCGCCGTGGCCACGGTCTGATGTCGGTGCGCATGCCCAATGGCGCATGGTCCAACCCGGTGTTCATCAAGCTCACCGGCGGCAGCATCGGCTTCCAGGCCGGCGTGCAGTCCTCCGACGTGGTGCTGGTGTTCCGCAACGACCGCAGCCTCGACAATCTGGTCAACGGCAAGTTCACCCTGGGCGCCGATGCCGGCGTGGCCGCCGGTCCGGTGGGCCGCAATGCCGCCGCCGCCACCGATGGCCAGCTGAAGGCCGAAATCTGGTCGTGGTCGCGTGCGCGCGGCCTGTTCGCCGGCGTCGCCCTGGATGGCGCGGTGCTGCAGATCGATGATGCCGCCAACCTCGACGCCTACGGCAGCAACACCACGCCGCGGATGATCTTCGAGGGGCGAGCCGCCGGTTCGCCGTCGATGGACGTCGTCGCCTTCCGTGACCGCCTGGAAGAAGCCACCTACGCCGCGCGCAACAACCGCACCGGCAACGGTGGTACTGCCAGCGCACCGCCGCCGCCGGCCCAGGCGCCTGTTCAGGCACCGGTCGCGGCCCCGGCCGAAGCGACCACCGCGCCGCTGCAGAACATGCCGCAGAGCCCGCCGCCGGCACAGCAGGGTTTCCAGCCGGTCGGCGACGGTGAGATCCGTACCGAGACGCTGGGCGGCAACTGACTTTCGTCACGCGCGCCGGCTTACAGCCGGTGCGCTATGCTCGACAGCCTGATCACAACGTAACGAGTGTCTTTATGGGCAGTTTGAGCATCTGGCATTGGTTGATTGTCCTGGCCGTGGTTCTGTTGGTGTTCGGCACCAAGCGGCTGACCAGTGGTGCCAAGGACCTCGGTTCGGCGGTGAAGGAATTCAAGAAGGGCATGCGCGACGACGACAAGCCGTCGGCGCAGCTGGGCGACGAGTCGCCCAGCCAGGACGCCTCGCGCACGGCGCAGGACGAGCACGACCGCAACGCGCGTTGATCCGGAGCGGTTGCGGTGTTTGACATTGGTTTCAGCGAACTGCTGGTCATCGCCGTGGTCGCCCTGGTGGTGCTCGGTCCCGAGCGCCTGCCCAAGGCGGCCCGCTTCGCCGGCCTGTGGGTGCGTCGCGCCCGCAATCAATGGGATTCGGTGAAGCAGGAGCTGGAGCGCGAACTGCAGGCCGAGGAGATCAAGCGGCAGATGCAGGACGTGCGGCAGAGCATGCAGGACACCGAGAGCCAGCTGCGCGCCAGCGGCGAAGCGGTGCGGCGCGAGGCAGCGCAGGCGCAGCAGCAGGGCGATGACCTGGCCCAGGAAGTGCGCGCGCCGGCCCCAGCGCAGACGCCGCCGCATCTGGCCGATGATGTTCCGGTCCCTGCGCCGTCGCATGAGGGCGGTTCGATTCCGCCCACCTCCAGCGACGTTGCTGCGGATGCACCCGCCCACCCCGTGGCCGATGCGCCCGTTCCGCCGGAGCGCCAGCCATGAGCGACCATGATTTCGGTGAAAGCTCGCTGGTCGAGCACCTCGTAGAACTGCGCGCGCGGCTGATCCGCGGGCTGCTCGGTTTCGGCGTGGTGCTGCTGGGCCTGCTGCCGTTCACCCAGACGCTTTACAACGCGCTGGCCGAACCGCTGGTGTCGCAGCTGCCGAACGGGCAGACGATGATCGCCACCAACCCGGCCGGTGCGTTCTTCGCGCCGTTGAAGCTGACCTGCTTCGTGGCCCTGTTTGTGGCCGTGCCGTGGCTGCTGTACCAGCTGTGGGCGTTCGTCGCCCCCGGCCTTTACGCGCGCGAGAAGCGTCTGGCGGTGCCGCTGCTGGTGTCGTCGGTGCTGCTGTTCTACACCGGCTGCGCGTTCGCCTACTTCCTGGTGCTGCCGGCGGTGTTCCACTTCCTCACCACCTTCAGCCCGGAAGTGATCGCGATCACCCCGGATGCGAACGCCTACCTGGATTTCGTGCTGGCGATCTTCTTCGCTTTCGGCGGCAGCTTCGAGCTGCCGGTGGCGATGGTGATCCTGGTGCTGCTGGGCTGGGTGACGCCGCAGCAGTTCAAGGAAGGCCGCGGCTACGCGGTGGTCGGCATCTTCGTGCTGGCCGCGGTGCTGACCCCGCCGGACGTGGTCTCGCAGCTGATGCTGGCGATCCCGATGTGCCTGCTCTACGAGCTGGGCATCCACGCCGCACGCTGGCTGGTGCCGTCTGCAGCGGTGAAGAAACCCGCTGCCTGATACGGGAACGCCGGGCATGGCCCGGCGTTCTTCATTGATCCGTTTCATCCACGCATGGCGTGGATCTACTTCGATGTGCAGGTCAGGCGTGGAAGACGTCGTTCTGCGGCGGGGGGGCCGGCACCGGCGGTGCGGCGCGGTTGCCGCGGTGGACGAACATCTGCTTCCAGGCGGCATAGACCGCGCCGACGTACAGCGGCATCACCACCGTGGTCAGCACCAGCTGGGCGATGAAGGCCGCCGCCAGTGGGCCGCCGATCAGCATCGCGATCTGGATGACGATGACGAACAGGATGTAGCCGCAGAAGGCCGCGATCAGGCCCAGCACCGCGAACACGGTCATCGCCACGATGTTCTCGATGCAGCCCTGCAGGCTCAGGCGCAGCGCATGCATGCCGCTCTGCTTGTCGAACACCACCAGCGCCGGCTGGGTGAACATCGCCAGCGACAGGCCCACCGCGGTGACGAACACCAGGAACAGCCACAGCGCGATGCGCTTGGCCGGGAGGTTGGCCACCAGGTTCGCCGCATCATCCGGGCTGATCTGCTGGCCGCTGCGGCTGATCTGCTCCATCTTGGTCATGACCTCGCTGAAGGCGGAGAAGCCTTCGCGGCCGATCATCAGGAACAGCAGCACGCCCAGCAGCAGCACCGCCAGCACCTGGATGGCCAGCGGCACCAGCAGGTGGCTGACGCGGTGGTCGCGGATCGGCTGCAGCAGGTGCGAGGCCAGGCCGGGACGGCCCTCGTCGATCTCGCCCATCGCGTACAGCATGCCGCCGAACATCACCGGCGAAATGGCCAGGGTCATCAACTGCACGGCCAGGCCTGCGGCACCCGGGATCAGGGTCGACAGCAGGGTGACCACCCAACTGACCACCAGCCAGGTGAGGCCGATCCGGGCCAGCTGCAGCGGCGCACGCCGGTACAGCGAGAACGTATCCAGCAACCACTGGGCGCCCGCCGAAGCCGGCAGCTTGCGAATCTCTTTCATGGACATCCGGGAAGGGACAGAAGGGGGCCGGGCGGGTGCCCGTGCCGCCGATTATCCCTGTTTTGCGACCGGCTGGGCTGAAGACTGGCGGGCCTGGCGGACGAAGCGCCGCAACAGCTGGCGGGCCAGGGGCGCGGCGCTGACCGCGCGTTCGATGCTGCGTGCGCAGCCGCCGTGGCGGCCGATGCAGTCGGCACGGGCACGGATGTAGCCGCGCATGTGGTGGGTGGCGAACTCGGGATGGAACTGCACGCCCCAGGCCTGGCGGCCCCAGCGGAAGGCATGGCAGCCATCCAGCGGCGAGCGCGCCAGCACCGCGGCCCCCTCGGGCGCACGCAGCACGGTCTGCATATGGGTGGCGTGGGCCGGGAAGTGGCTGGGCAGGCCGCCGAACAGCGGATCCTCGGCGGCGGCCGGGTCCAGCGCCAGTTCGATCGTGCCCGACTCGCGCCCGGCAGGGTTGTAGGCCACCTCACCGCCGAGCGCGTGCGCCAGCAGCTGGTGGCCGTAGCAGATGCCGAACACCGGCATGCCGTCGTGGGCGACCTGGCGCAGCCACGCCGCGCTGCGCTCGCTCCATTCGGCGTGGTCGGTGACGTAGGCGGCCGAACCGGTCACCAGAACACCGGCGAAGCCGCGCGCGTCGGGCAGGTGGCCGCCGTGCTCGACGTCGACCACCACCGTTTCGTGTTCTTCCAGCCCGGCGGCGACGCGGATCCAGTGCGGAAAACGGCCGTAGCGCCGCAGCGACGGCACCGGGCGGCCGGTTTCAAGGATCAGGAACGGTGCTGGATTCATCCGGGGGCGGCAGGACTGACAGGACTTCCTCGATTGTAGTCAGCCCCTGCGCCACCTTTTCAAGCCCCGCCTGGCGCAGGGTTCGCAGTCCTTCAGCCTGTGCGGCACGTCCGAAAGCGGCCAGATCCATGTCCGCGCGGATCAGCCTGCGCAGCCGCGAACCCAATGGCAGCAACTCATACAGGCCGATGCGGCCGAGGAAACCGGTGCGCCGGCACTCCAGGCAACCGACCGGCCGACAGGGCGTGGCGGCATCTGGATATGCAGCATGGCTATCAGCCAGCACCGCCCAATCGGACGCGCCGAGGGTGTGCGGCTGCTTGCAGTGCGGGCACAGGGTGCGCACCAGGCGCTGGGCGAGGATACCGTTGATGGTGCTGGCCAGCAGGTAGTGCGGCACGCCGATGTCGAGCAGGCGGGTGATGGCCGAGGCCGCATCGTTGGTGTGCAGGGTGGACAGCACCAGATGGCCGGTCAGCGAGGCCTGCACCGCCATCTGTGCGGTCTCCAGGTCGCGGATCTCACCGATCATGATGATGTCCGGGTCCTGTCGCAGCAGGGTGCGCACGCCGCTGGCGAAGTCCAGGTCGATGTTGGCCTGCACCTGCATTTGGTTGAACTCCGGCGAGATCATCTCGATCGGGTCCTCCACCGTGCACACGTTCACGTCCGGCGTGGCCAGCCGCTTCAGGGTGGAATACAGGGTGGTGGTCTTGCCCGAACCGGTTGGGCCGGTGACCAGCACGATGCCGTGCGGACGCTCGACCAGCGCATTCCAGCCGGCGGCCTCCTGCGGGCTGAATCCGAGCTGGTCGATGCTCTTGAAGGCGGCATCCGGGTCGAAGATGCGCATCACGCACTTCTCGCCGAAGGCGGTGGGCATGGTCGACAGGCGCATCTCGACCTCGCGGCCGCCTGGCGAACGGGTCTTGATGCGGCCATCCTGCGGGCGCCGGCGTTCGGCCAGGTCCATGCGGCCGAGCACCTTGATGCGGCTGACCACGGCAGTCATCACCGCCGGCGGCACCTCGAACACCTTGTGCAGCACGCCATCGATGCGGAAGCGCATGCGCCCCATCTCGCGGCGCGGCTCCAGGTGGATGTCCGAAGCGCGTTGTTCATAGGCGTACTGCAGCAGCCAGTCGACGATGTGGACGATGTGCTGGTCGTCGGCGTTGACGTCACCGGCCCGGCCGAGCTCGACCAGCTGCTCGAAGCTGGGCAGGGTGGTGTTGGCTTCACCGCGGACGTCGCCGCGGGCCCCGCGCACCGAGCGGGTGACCCCGAAGAACTCCATGGTGTAGCGGTGCAGGTCCAGCGGGTTGACCATCGCCAGCTCGATCTGGCGCCGGGTCAGGTGCTGCAGGTCGCGGCGCCATTCCTGCGCCAGAGGCTCGCTGGTGGCCACCAGCACGCGTTCGGCGTCGACCGCCAGCGGCAGGAAACGGTGGCGGCGGGCATAGGCGTGCGAGGCCACGGCGGTGACCGAGGCGACGTCGACGCGGGTCGGGTCGATGCGCAGGTAGCGGCAGCCGGTGCGCCGGGCCAGCCATTCGGTCAGCCGTTCCAGGCTGAGCTCGCCGCCCTCGCTGGCGGCCAGCTTGAGGTTGGACAGCAGCACCAGCGGGTGCACTTCGCTGGCGTTGCGCGCGCCCTGTGCGGAAAAGCGCACGCGGTCGCGGTCACGTTCGGCGATCAGGCCATCGGCCAGTGCGGCAGCGGCCACCTGCTCGAACTGCAGGCGCCCTGGTGGCAACGGGGGCGGTGCCCCGGGCGTGCCTGCCGGCAGCCGGTGTTCCATCTGCCTGCTCCTCCCGGGTACGGAATGCCCCGCAGGTCGGCCGTTATACTAGCGCACCCCTCTGCCGGCCAAGAATCGTCCGCATGTCCGCGAACCCGACCGTTCCGATCACCTTCCAGGGCCTGATCCAGACCCTGAACCAGTTCTGGGCCCAGCAGGGCTGCGTGCTCATCCAGCCGCTCGACCTGGAGGTGGGCGCCGGTACGTTCCACCCGGCCACCTTCCTGCGTGCGATCGGCCCGGAAGGCTGGAACGCGGCTTACGTGCAGCCGTCGCGCCGCCCGACCGACGGCCGCTACGGCGAGAACCCGAACCGCCTGCAGCGCTACTACCAGTACCAGGTGGCGATGAAGCCGGCACCGGACAACATCCAGCAGCTGTACCTGGATTCGCTGAAGGCGCTGGGCATCGACCCGCTGGTGCACGACCTGCGCTTCGTCGAGGACAACTGGGAATCGCCGACGCTGGGCGCCTGGGGCCTGGGCTGGGAAGTCTGGCTCAACGGCATGGAAGTGACCCAGTTCACCTACTTCCAGCAGGCCGGTGGCCTGGAGTGCCGCCCGGTGCTGGGCGAGATCACCTACGGTCTCGAGCGCCTGTGCATGTACCTGCAGAACTGCGACAACGTCTATGACCTGGTCTGGACCCACGGCCCGGACGGCAAGCCGGTGACCTACGGCGACGTCTACCACCAGAACGAGGTGGAGCAGAGCACCTACAACTTCGAACACGCCGACGTGGAAGAAATGTTCCACCGCTTCGACGCGTGCGAGCGCGAGGCGCAGAAGCTTGTGGAAGTGAACCTGCCGCTGCCGGCCTACGAACAGGTGATGAAGGCCAGCCATACCTTCAACCTGCTCGATGCGCGCCGCGCGATCAGCGTGACCGAACGCCAGCGCTACATCCTGCGCGTGCGCGCGCTGGCCCAGGCGGTGGCCAAGGCCTACTACGAGCAGCGCGAGAAGCTGGGCTTCCCGGGCGCGAAGAAGGCCTGACGGCCTTGCTGCCTTTCATCACCCCATTGCCCCGGGGCGCCGGCCGCGTCGCGCGCTGCGCCCCCACCACAGGATTGAAACGATGAGCCAACTGTCCCCCCTGCTGATCGAACTGGGCACCGAGGAGCTGCCGGTCAAGGCGCTGCCGGGCCTGGCCCAGGCCTTCTTCGATGGCGTTGTCGACGGCCTGCGCAAGCGCGGCATCGAGCTGGAACTGGGCGATGCACGCCCGCTGTCGACCCCGCGCCGCCTGGCCGTGCTGCTGCCCGGCGTCGGCCTGGAACAGCCGGAACAGCGCAGTGAAGTGCTGGGCCCGTACCTGAACATCGCGCTGGACGCCGAAGGCCAGCCGACCAAGGCCCTGCAGGGCTTCGCCGCCAAGGCCGGGATCGACTGGACCGCGCTGCAGAAGACCAGCGACAACAAGGGTGAGCGCTTCGTCCACCGCGCGGTGAGCCCGGTTGCGCGCACCGCCGCGCTGCTGCCGGAGATCCTGCGCGAGGCCATCGCCGCGATGCCGATCCCCAAGCCGATGCGCTGGGGCGACCACGACTGGGGCTTCGCCCGCCCGGCGCACTGGCTGGTGCTGCTGCACGGTGCCGACGTGGTCGAGGCCGAGCTGTTCGGCCTGAAGGCCGACCGCATGAGCCGTGGCCATCGCTTCCACCATGACAAGACCGTGTGGCTGAGCCAGCCGCAGGATTACGTCGAATCGCTGCGCGCGGCCAAGGTGCTGGTCGATCCGGCCGAGCGCCGCCAGCGCATCGTTGCCGAGGTCGAGGCCGCTGCTGGCCAGGCCGGTGGCAGCGCGCGCATCACCGAGGACAACCTGGAGCAGGTGGTGAACCTGGTCGAGTGGCCGGCGGCGGTGCTGTGCAGCTTCGAGCGTGCGTTCCTGGCCGTGCCGCAGGAAGCGCTGATCGAGACGATGGAGGTCAACCAGAAGTTCTTCCCGGTGCTGGATGACAGCGGCAAGCTGACCGAGAAGTTCATCGGCATCGCCAACATCGAATCGAAGGACGTGGCCGAAGTGGCCAAGGGCTACGAGCGCGTGATCCGCCCGCGCTTCGCCGATGCCAAGTTCTTCTTCGACGAAGACCTGAAGCAGGGCCTGGAATCGATGGGCGACGGCCTGAAGACCGTGACCTACCAGGCCAAGCTGGGCAGCGTGGCCGACAAGGTGGCGCGCGTGTCGGCGCTGGCCGAAGTGATCGCGCCGCAGGTTGGTGCCGATCCGGTGCTGGCCAAGCGTGCGGCACAGCTGGTCAAGAACGACCTGCAGTCGCGCATGGTCAATGAATTCCCGGAACTGCAGGGCATCGCCGGCCGCCACTACGCCGTGGCCGGTGGGCAATCGCCGGAGGTGGCGCTGGCCATCGACGAGGCCTACCAGCCGCGCTTCGGTGGCGATGACATCGCGCTGTCGGCGCTGGGCAAGGTGCTGGCGATCGCCGAGCGCGTGGACACCCTGGCCGGCGGTTTCGCCGCAGGCCTGAAGCCGACCGGCAACAAGGACCCGTTCGCCCTGCGCCGCAACGCGCTGGGCCTGGCCCGCACGATCATCGAGAGTGGCTTCGAGCTGGACCTGCGCGCACTGCTGGCCAGCGCCAATGCAGGCCTGGCCGCGCGCAACGTGCAGGCCGACGTGGGTGAGCTGTACGACTTCATCCTCGAACGCCTGAAGGGCTACTACAGCGACAAGGGCGTGCCGGCCACGCACTTCAACGCGGTGGCAGAGCTCAAGCCGGCGTCGCTGTATGACTTCGACCGTCGCCTTGACGCAATCGGCACGTTTGCCGCGCTGCCGGAAGCCGAGGCGCTGGCCGCGGCCAACAAGCGCATCCGCAACATCCTGCGCAAGGCCGAGGGCGACATTCCGGGCCAGATCGATGCATCGCTGCTGCAGGAAGACGCTGAGCGCGCGCTGGCCGAAGCGGTCACCGCGGCCATCGACGACACCGGCGCCAGCCTGCACCAGAAGGACTACGTGGCCGTGCTGGCGCGCCTGGCCCGCCTGCGTCCGCAGGTTGATGCGTTCTTCGATGGCGTGATGGTGAATGCCGAAGACCCGGCGCTGCGTGGCAATCGCCTGGCGCTGCTGACCCTGCTGGGCGAGCGCCTGGGCAAGGTCGCGGCGATCGAGCATCTGTCGAGCTGATGGGGACACCATCCACGCATGGCGTGGATCTACTGGGCGCCGTGCACACATGGCGCCCATCGGCAGCGGGGGGGGGGGGGGGGGGGGGGGGGGGGGGGGGGGGGGGGGGGGGGGGGGGGGGGGGGGGGGGGGGGGGGGGGG
>NZ_JAMOKY010000058.1:0-13146 GCF_024499815.1 Stenotrophomonas testudinis
GAATCTGGAGCGGGAAACGAGACTCGAACTCGCGACCTCAACCTTGGCAAGGTTGCGCTCTACCAACTGAGCTATTCCCGCGTAAGCCGCCATGGTACCGGAAATCCGGAACACACACCAGCGATTTCACCTTTCTGACTGCGCGCAAAGCCTTGTGGCTCAACGTGCCCCGCCTTGCCGAGGCGGGAGAAAAACAAGGCCCCTACCGGGGCCCTGTAGAATCTGGAGCGGGAAACGAGACTCGAACTCGCGACCTCAACCTTGGCAAGGTTGCGCTCTACCAACTGAGCTATTCCCGCAGATTCCGTTCGACCTGCGTCGAAGGAGCGCTATTGTGTCCAAATTCCTTCACGCCGTCAACAGTCTTCACGCACGGCGATCCGGGCCCTGCGCGGTGGGGTACCCTGCCCCGCCCGGACGCCTCGGCCCATGTTCCTGCACGGCAAATCCCTGCTGATCTCCCTGCTGCTGCACCTGCTGGTGGGCGCACTCTATTGGACGCTGATGCCGCTGGGCATGAACTGGTATCGCGACCATGTCGGTTTCAGCTCGCACGGCAACATCGGCCTTGGCCTCGCGCAGTACTACGCGTTCGTGCTGTTCCTCGGCGCACAGCCGTTGATCGCCGTACTGCGGCCGTTGGCAGCGAAATTGCTGCTGCTGGCCATCCCGCTCGCGTTCGCGACCTGGACGCTGATGCACAACAACCCGTTGCGCATGTTGTACTTCACCGCCGGCCCGGGCGTGCTTGCGCTGGCCGCAATCGCCGCAAGCATGCACTTAGCTGCGCTCACCACCACCTGCAGCACGCGCAAGGAGCCCGCGCATGAGTGATCGCACCATTCGCTGGTACTGCCTGGCCGCCACCATTGTCTGGCTGGCGGTGATGGCCGCGCTGATTCATGCCGGCGCGCAGCATGACTACTGGCTGCAGCGCAGTCTCGATCCAGACACGCCCCAGCCCTATGCCACCGGCAAGGTTGTTACGTTCGCTTTGATGAGCACGGTCGAAATCGCGGTTGCCGTGCTGATCGTGCGCCCATGGCGATGGCGTCGGCTCTGGCTTCGCCTGCTGATCGCCTTCGCGCTGCTGCTGACGTGGTCGGTACCGTTCGCGATGGGCGCGATGCACCAATCGCCGGTCTACGGTACACACCTGCTGTGGTTGCTGTTGCTGGATCTGAGCCTGTTCCTGGCTTTGTGCGCGGTGTCCGTCATCAGTGCGTGGAAGGCGTTTCGCCGCCGCGCTTCCGCCGCACGCAGATACCCTTCATCGTGAGCGCAGCACTACGCTATGCCGCCACCGCCACGGGCGTGATGCTCGCAGCGTGCACGCTCGCACTCTGCCTGTCGACCCACCTGGTATGGAACGCGATGATGCTGCTGATGGACAGGAGCAACTTCATTCCCGAGCAGTCGTCGATCCTCTTCTTCGAACCCTACGTGATCAGCGATGGTTCCTCGAACGACTGGCAGTACGGCAAGGACCTGACGTACTACTACCACTTCACCTACCAGGCCGATGCTCAGTACCTGTACACCGCGCAGAAGAATGCCTGCCGGAATTTCGACCGGGCGGACATACGGACGTGGTGCGACGTGCAAAGGGGCGCCCCTCGCACGACCATCGGCGAAAAGGACTGACGCAAACGAAAAACGCCCCCTTCCGGGAGCGTTTTTCTGCAATCTGGAGCGGGAAACGAGACTCGAACTCGCGACCTCAACCTTGGCAAGGTTGCGCTCTACCAACTGAGCTATTCCCGCAGATTCCGTTCGACCTGCGTCGAAGGAGCGCTATTGTGTCGATATTGCTGCACGGCGTCAACCGGATTTTTCGGGTCGTCTGCACCGCGTCGTTCAGCTTGGCGGTCAGGCCCGCACCCCGCGCCGGTGGAAGTAGATCTGCTCGGCCACGCGCCGCGTCGCGGCGGTGCGCAGCAGCGCGTTGAGCGGCCAGTCCTGCTGCAGATGGTCCATCGCCCAGCGCAGCAGGCGCTTGCGCCGGAAGGCCGGTGCCACCCGCCGCGCCACCTGTTCGGCGGCGGGGCCCTGGCCACGCAGGTGCAGGCCGATGGCATCGCCGACCGCCCAGCCGTGCCGCCACGACGAGTGGATGCCGCCGGCCGACAGCGGCGAGACGATGCCGGCCGCATCACCGGTCAGGACCAGGCGATGGCCGGTGATCGGCCCATCCGGCAGGCCACAGGGCACCAGCCCGGCGCGGGTGGATGACGGCTGCAATGACGGTGCGATGCCGACGGTATCGCGCACGTGCTTGATGAAGCCATCGATGTCCGGCACCCGCGCCTGCATCGGATCATGGCGCAGGGCGAGCCCGACCTGCACGCCCGTGGGATTCTGCGCGACCCAGCCGATATAGCCCGGAGCGTAACGCTTGCTGACGAAGCAGTGCAGCGCATCGCCCTGCGGCAATTGCAGGCCATCAAACTCGCGCTCGATGCCATAGAGATTGTCGCGCACCTGGCCCAGGCCGGTACGCCGGGCCACGCGTGATCGCGCGCCATCGGCACCGACCAGATAGGCGCACCGCCCTGCCCCTTCCACCTGCCAGCCATCACCATCGGCCTCGGCATTGGTGAAGGACTGCTGCAGGCGCAGATCCACGCCGCTGGCACGCAGTTCGTCGGCCAGCCAGCGCATCAGATTCGGGGTGTCGGTGGTGAGGAAGTAGTACCCGGGCGCGGCCAGCTGCACGCTGCGCAGGTTCGGCGCGTACAGCCGCACGCGCGCGACATGCTGCACCAGATGCTCGGGCATGCGACCCAGCCAGGTCTGCTCCATCGCCTCCTTCACCACGATGCCGGTGGTGTGCAGGCGCTCGCGGGGATCGGACTTGCGCTCCAGCACGCAGACGCGCAGGCCGAACTGCGCGGCGGCCAACGCGCAGGCAGCGCCGGCGAAACTTGCGCCGACGATGACCAGATCGTGGTCGTAGGCAGAGGACATGTGGGGCATCGCGGCATCACCGGCTGGAACGGTGTTGCAGCTTCGCCGGCGCGCGTGGCGGGGCGATGGGGTGGCGGTGAAGTGGGGATGAAGCGGCCGAAGACGCAAACGAAAAACGCTCCCTTGCGGGAGCGTTCTTCTTGAATCTGGAGCGGGAAACGAGACTCGAACTCGCGACCTCAACCTTGGCAAGGTTGCGCTCTACCAACTGAGCTATTCCCGCTTGGGAGGCGAAATTCTACCTGTTCTGAAAATGGCGTCAAGCGGTTTTTCAGTGGTATTCCGCGCCGGTCTGGCAGGGCGCATCCACGCATGGCGTGGATGGCTGCGACCGTGGGGTCAGAGTCCTTTCGTGCGGAAAGGGATCCGACCCAGAGGCTCAGTTGCCCAGCTTCTTCTGACGCGAACGCTCGCGCGCGGCGCGCTCGTCTTCGCGCAGGCTCGGCCAGGCGGCATGCAGGTACTGCAGGCCCGACCACAGGGTCAGCACGGCGGCAATGGCCAGGGTCCAGTCGCCGATATGGAACACCGGCGGGCCCATCCAGATGTCATTGACCGGCACGTTCGGTGCCACCGAATACAGCAGGCACAGCAGCGCGACCATCTGTGCGGTGGTCTTGACCTTGCCGATCATGGCCACGCGCACCTTGGCGCGCTGGCCCAGCTCGGCCATCCACTCGCGCAGCGCCGACACCGCGATTTCGCGGCCGACGATCACCGCCGCCCAGAACGCCATCCACGGCGTCGGGTGGCCCTGCACGATCAGGAACAGCGCCACGGCCACCATCAGCTTGTCCGCCACCGGATCGAGGAAGGCGCCGAACGCCGATTCCAGCTTGTACCGACGGGCGATCCAGCCATCGAGCCAGTCGGTGATCGCGGCCAGGCCGAAGATCGCCGCGGACGCGAAATTGGTCCAGGTGTAGGGCAGGTAGAACACCAGCACCAGCACCGGGATCATCACGATCCGCAACAACGTCAGCCAGGTGGGCAGGGTCAACTTCATGCGGCTTGCTTCTCTCTCTACTCGGCCGGGTCAGGCGTGGCCAACCCGTGCAGGTTAGCGTAGATGCGTGCAGCGAGGGCGTCATTGATGCCCTCGACCTTGGCAATTTCGGCTTCACCGGCGGCTTTGAGGCCGACCAGACCACCGAAATGCTTGAGCAGGCTGGCGCGCCGGCGCGGGCCGATACCGGGAATATCTTCCAGCTTGCTGGTCATCCGGGCCTTCTGACGGCGCCCGCGATGTCCGGTGATGGCGAAGCGGTGCGCTTCGTCGCGCACCTGCTGGATGAACTGCAGCGCAGGATTGGCTGCGCCCGGGCGCAGTTCGCGGCCATCAGGCATCACCAGTGCTTCGTGGCCGGCGCGGCGCTCCACGCCCTTGGCCACGCCCACCAGCAGCACGCCTTCCACGCCCAGGTCGGCCAGGGCGGCCTGGGCCTGGGCCAGCTGGCCGGCGCCACCATCGATCAGCAGCACGTCGGGCAGCACGCCCTGCTCTTCCACGGCGCGGCGGAAGCGGCGGTCGATGGCCTGGTGCATGGCGGCGTAGTCATCGCCGGGCTCGATGCCGCTGATGTTGAAGCGGCGGTACTGCGCGCGCACCGGGCCGGCGGCATCGAACACCACGCACGACGCCACGGTGGCCTCACCCATGGTGTGGCTGATGTCGAAGCATTCGACCCGCTTGACCGGTTCGGCCAGGCCCAGCATTTCGCGCAGGGCTTCGCTGCGCGCGTGCTGCGCGTTGCGGCTGTTGAGTTCGGTGGCCAGGGTCAACTGGGCGTTGCGGCTGGCCAGCTCCAGATAGCCGGCGCGCTCGCCACGCACGTTCCACTTCAGCTGCACCTTGCGCTCGGCCGAGGCCGACAGCGCGGCCACCAGCAGGTCGGCGTCGGGAATCTGCCGGTCCAGCAGGATCTCGCGCGGCGGCTCGAATTCGATGTAGTACTGCGACACGAACGCGGCCAGCACCTCTTCCGGGCTGTCCTCGCCATTGGTTCGCGGGAAGAACGGGCGGGTGCCGAGATTGCGTCCATCGCGGAAGGCCAGCAGCAGCACGCAGGCCTGAGAGCCGTGCATGGCCACGGCCAGCACGTCCAGGTCGGCGGCGCGGCCATCCACGTACTGGCGGGTCTGCATGCTGCGCAGCGAAGCGATGAGATCACGCAGGCGCGCGGCCTTCTCGAATTCCAGCGCCTCGCTGGCGCCCTGCATCTGCTCGCCCAGCTCGCGGGTCAGCTCATCGCTCTTGCCTTCCAGGAACAGCGTGGCACGGCGCACCGATTCGGCATACTCCGGCGCCGGCACCAGGTCCACGCAGGGCGCGCTGCAGCGGCCGATCTGGTACTGCAGGCACGGCCGCGAACGGTTGCGGAACACGCTGTCCTCGCAGCTGCGCAGCTTGAACAGCTTGTGCATCAGGTTCAGCGTCTCGCGTACCGCGGTGACGCCCGGGTACGGCCCGAAGTAACGCCCGGGAATGGCGCGCGGGCCACGGTGCAGGGCGATGCGCGGCCAGTCTTCGCGGGTCAGCAGCACATGCGGGTAGGTCTTGTCGTCGCGCAGGGACACGTTGTAGCGCGGCGACAGGGATTTGATCAGCTGGTTTTCCAGCAGCAGCGCTTCGCCTTCCGAGCGGGTGACCGTCACGTCCATGCGCGCGATCTGCGAAAGCATCGACATGATGCGCGCGTTCTTCGGGCTGCCGTTGAAGTAGCTGCCGACGCGGTTGCGCAGCGCGCGCGCCTTGCCCACGTACAGCAGTGTGTCGTCGGCCGCGTACATGCGGTAGACGCCGGGTGCGGTGCTCAACTGGGCCGCGAAGGCCTTGCCGTCGAAGGCCGGGGCGGTGACGTCGGTCATTCGCTGATCGGCACTTCGCTGAGCACGCCGCTGTCGGGGTCGAAACGCAGCACCGCGTGCGCGTCGGTCTCGGCGATCCACACGGCACCGGCACCCACGGCCAGGCCGGCCGGGCCATGCAGGCGGCGCGGCAGTGGCTGGGTGACCAGGTCGCCGCCGCCCAGGCGCAGCGTGCGCAGGCGGCCGTTGCCGGTATCGGCGATCCACAGCAGGGGTGCGTCCGGGCTCAATGCAATGGCCTGCGGATACTGCAGGCTGGCCTGCCCGCGCGGGCCATCGTCGGCGCCGAAGCGCCAGGCGCCCTGCCCGACCAGGGTCTGCACGAGGTCACCGCGCAGCTGCACCGCACGGATCGACGAGCCCAGCGCATCGGCCACGTACAGTACCTGCTGCACCACTGCCAGGCCGGTGGGCTGGGCGAAGGCAGCCATGTGGCCACTGCCGTCGCGCTCGTCGATGGCACCACTGCCGGCGCGCCATTGCAGGCTGCGCAGGCCGAGGTGGAAGCTCCACAGGCGGTTGTCGCCGGCCATGGCGATATGCAGCTGGTTGTCAGCGATCGCCAGGCCGACCGGGTTGTCCAGTGCCACCTGCCGCGCCTGCGCCACCGGCCCTTCGACCGGCGTGCCGGGGCGACCGTTGCCGCACAGCGTGTCGACCTGTCCGGTCGACAGGTTGATGCGGCGCACCGCGTGGTTGCCGGTGTCGGCCACGTACAGCGACTCGCGCTCGAGCACCAGCCCCTGCGGGCGGTGGAACGCGGCTTCGGCCAGGTTGCCATCCATGAAATCAGCGGTACCCAGCCCGAACTGACGCAGCACGCGCCCGCCGTGGCTGCACTCGAGGATGCGATGGCGACCACTGTCGGCGATGTACAGGCGGTCCCGGTTGACCGCCAGGCCGGCCGGGAAACGCAGCGGATGCGGCAGTTCGGGATGCAGCTCGCTGCCCCCGCGCGATGGCGCCAGCGGCGCTCCTTCGCAGAGATCGTTCAAGGCGCGTTCCAGCTCACCGGGTGCACCCAGGCCAACCAGCCGCTGCCGTTCGCGCCCCTGCGCGTCGAGCAGGATGACGGTCGGCCAGGCCGTGACGCCGAAGCGGCGCCAGCCATCCCAGTCGGCATCGAGCAGCGCCGGCATCGATAGCCCCTGCCTGCGCAGCAGCTTCAGCGCAGCGCCGGCGTCGCGTTCGAAATCGAAGCGCGGCACATGCAGCACCAACGGCTGCAGGCGGCCCGGGTTGCGTGACAGCCATTGGCCGAACTCGGCCAGCCGCTGCATGCTCCAGGCCGATGCGGCATTGACGAACAGCAGCGCGACCGGTCGGCCACGCAGCTCGGTCAGGGTGCAGGGGGCGGCGTTGAGCCAAGTGGCAAACTCGGGCAGGTCCTGGACGGGCTGTGCGTTCATGGCCTGATTATGCCGGACTCAGCGTTATGCAACAGTCGTGCCACGGTCCGCTCTGCAGCCTGGTCGACCATCGCCCAGACCTGCTCGAAATGATCCTGGCCGCCGGTATAGGGGTCGGGGATGGCCTGCACGCCCTGCCCGCCTGACCACGGCAGGTACAGCGACAGGCGCCCGCGCTGGGCGGCCGTGGCCAGCCGCGCGGCGTCGCGCAGGTTGGCCTCGTCGGCGCAGAGGATCCAGTCGAAGCGTTCGAAATCCCCCGCCTGCAGCTGGCGCGCGCGCAGGCCGCCGATATCCACGCCGTGGCGGGCGGCGCAGGCAATGGCGCGGCGGTCAGGCGCTTCGCCTACGTGCCAGTCGCCGGTGCCGGCCGAGTCGACCTGCACCCGGTCAGCCAGCGGCGAGGCCTGCAGCCGGGCACGCAGCGCGCCTTCGGCCATCGGCGAGCGGCAGATGTTGCCCAGGCAGACGACCAGCAGGTTCATCGCGCGGCCATGGACTGCAGCAGGGCTTCGGCGCGGGCCAGGTCCTCGGGCGTGTCGATGCCCGGCGGGAAGGCTTCGGGCGAAATCGCCACGCTGATCGGGAAACCGGCTTCCAGCACGCGCAGCTGTTCCAGCGCCTCGACCTGCTCCAGCTGGCCCGGCGGCATTGCCGCGAACTGCTGCAGGAAGCCGGCACGGTAGCCGTAGATGCCGATATGGCGCAGCCAGCGATGACCTTCCGGCAAGGCGTCACGGCTGCGCGCGAAGCCATCGCGGTGCCAGGCGATCGGCGCGCGGCTGAAATACATCGCCTCGTTGCGCACGTTGCGCACCAGCTTGACCACGTTCGGGTCGAACAGGGTCTCGGCATCCTCGACGGAGGTGGCCAGGGTCGACATCGGCGCATCGCCCTCGACCAGCGCCTGTGCCACGGCACGGATGCCGGCCGCCGGGGCGAACGGTTCATCGCCCTGCAGATTGACCACCACGGTTTCGTCGGACCAGCCGGCGATACGCGCGCATTCGGCCAGGCGGTCGGTGCCGGAGGCGTGGCTGACCGCGGTCATGGCCACCTTGACCTCACCCAGCCCGTCCAGCACATCGGCGATGCGGCTGTCGTCGGTGGCCACCCATACCTCGCGGGCGCCGGCCAGCAGCGCGCGGCGTGCCACGTGCAGCACCAGCGGTTCACCGCCGAGCAGGCGGAGCGGCTTGCCCGGCAGCCGCGAGGCGGCATGGCGGGCCGGGATGGCGACAACGAATTCAGTCATGCAGGCGATACTCGGCAGGCGCGATACAACGGGAATGCGGCCGGCGGCGGGCGATTGCAAGCGCCACGCGGCCGCTCAGTTCGGGCGCAGCTTGTCAAGGCGGTCGGTCAGGGCCACCCAGAAGGCAGCCGGCAGTTCGGCGCGCAGCGGCACCGCGTAATGCCAGTCGTTGCCGAAGGCGCGGCACTTCACCGCGTCCTTCTCGGTCATCAGCACCGGCAGCTGACTGCCGAAGGACAGGTCCTGCGGCTGGTAGACCTGGTGGTCGGCGAAGGCATGCGGCACCACGCCGATGCCGCGCGCACGCAGCATGTCGAAGAAGCGCTGCGGGTTGGCGATGCCGGCCACGGCATGCACGCGCTGGCCCGCGAAGTAGGCCAACGGGCGCGGACGCCCCCCCGGCAAGGGCTGCGCGCTGTCGATGTGCAGCGCCATCGGCCACTGGCCGAAACCGCAGGCCTGGGCGGCGGTGGCTTCATCGGCCTGGCCGAGATTGACCACGCGGAAATCACATTCGTCGGCGCGGCTGACCGGCTCACGCAACGGCCCGGCGGGAATCATCCGGCCATTGCCGTAGCGGCGCTGCGCGTCGATGACCTCGATCTCGATGTCGCGCTGCAGCCGGTAATGCTGCAGGCCGTCGTCGCAGACGATGACATCGCAGCCGGCCGCGATCAGTGCCTTGCCGGCCGCCACGCGGTCGCTGTCCACGCGCACCGGCACGCCGGTCTTCCACGCGATCAGCACCGGTTCGTCACCGCCCAGCGCGGTGGACGTATCGGCCTCGACCCAGCGCGCCTTGTCCGCTTCTTCGCGACCGTAACCGCGACTGGCCACGCCCGGCTTCCAGCCGGCCGCGCGCAGGCGCTCGACCAGGGCGATGGTCAGCGGTGTCTTGCCGGTGCCACCGGCGGTGATGTTGCCGACCACGATGACCGGCACCGGCAGCGCATGCCGCTTGAACCAGCCCTTCCGGTACAGCCGCCGGCGCAGCGCGGCCACGCCGGCATAGAGCGGCGCCAGCAGCCGCATCGGCAACGGAACCGGGCTTCCGTCGTACCAGTACGGCGGGGTCTGGGTACCTTTGCCTGCCATCAGTCCTGCCTATCGCGGAACTGCATGCTATGCAGGTGCTGGTACAGGCCACCCATTTCCAGCAGTTCCTTGTGGGTGCCACGCTCAACGATGCGGCCATGGTCCATCACCAGCACCTGGTCGGCGTGCTCGATGGTGGACAGGCGGTGCGCGATCACCAGGGTGGTGCGCTCGGGCATGAGGCGCTGCAGTGCGTCCTGCACCAGGCGTTCGGATTCGTTGTCCAGCGCAGCGGTGGCTTCGTCCAGGATCAGGATCGGCGAGTCGCGCAGGATCGCGCGTGCGATCGCCAGGCGCTGGCGCTGGCCGCCGGACAGCAGCGCGCCGTTCTCGCCCACCGGGGTCTGCAGCTGCTGCGGCATGCGCGCGATGAACTCCCAGGCATTGGCAGCTTCGGCCGCGGCACGGATCTGTTCATCGGTCGCGTCCATGCCATAGGCGATGTTGGCGGCGATGGTGTCGTCGAACAGCATGACCTTCTGCCCGACGATGGCGACCTGACGGCGCAGGTCGGCCAGCGGATAGTCATCCAGCGCCACGCCATCGAGCGTGATGAGGCCACCACTGGGCTCGTAGAAGCGCGGCACCAGGCGGATCAGGCTGGTCTTGCCGCTGCCGGAACGACCGACGATGGCGGTGACGGTGCCGGGCCTGGCGACGAAGCTGATGTCATCCAGGGCGATGCCGCTGTCGGCGCGGTAGCGCAGCATGACGTGCTCGAAGGCCAGTTCGCCGCGGGCGCGCTGCAGCGGCGTACGCCCTGCGTCGCGCTCGACCGGCATGTCGATGATGCCGAACAGGCGCTCGGCGGCGGCCACGCCGCGCGAGATCGAGGTCTGCACGCTGGTCAGGCGGCGCAGCGAGGGAATGATGGCCATCATCGAGGTCATCAGGCCCATGAACTGGCCGGCGTTGAGCTTGCCGGCCAGCGCTTCGCGGGTGGACACCCAGACGATGACCGCCAGCGCCAGCGCGGCCAGGAACTGCACCACGCTGGACGCCGCAGCGCGGGTCACTTCGACCTTCATGTTCAGCGCCAGCATGCGGTTGGCCAGGCGCGAATAGCGGCTGATCTCGTGCTGCTGGGTGCCGTGCACCTTCACTTCCTGCTGAGCGGCCAGCGACTGCTCGGCGGTCTGCGCCATGGTGCCCATGCCGTCCTGGATGCCGCGGCTGATGCGCCGGTAGCGCTTGCCCACGTAGGAGACGATGGCACCGATCAGCGGCACCACCAGCAGCATGGCCAGGGTCACCTTGACGCTCATCTGCAGCATCACCACCAGCATGGCGATGATGGTCAGGGTGTCGGCCACCACGGTCTTCAGCGCGTCGGCGCTGGCCTGGGTGACCTGCTCGGTATCGAAGTTCAGGCGGCTGACCATCACCGGCGTCGCTTCGGTATCGAAATGCGAGGACGGCAGGTGCAGGTACTTCTGCAGGATCTGCTCACGCAGGTCGCGGACCACGCTGCGGCCGGTCTTGGCCAGCGTATAGTCGCTGACCCAGGTGGCCAGGCTGCGCATCAGGAACAGGCCGAGGATGGTCAGCGGCAGGATCACCGCCATGCGTGGCTCGGGGTTGACGAAGCCGCGGTTGACCAGCGGTTCCATCAGCTTGGTGAAGTGGTAGCCGGCCAGGGCCTCGACCACCATCGCGATGACGGCGGCCACCATGAACACCCAGTAGGCCCGGGTATAGCCGAGCAGGCGTTTGTAGATCGGCCACACCGGCGCGTGATTGGAACTCATGGACGCACCTCTGGCGCTGTTGCGATTGCGATACGGCGGAAGCCGAGCTGGCCCAGCGCATCCTGCGCGGTGACCACGGCCTGGTAGGGAGTGCGCGCGTCGGCGCGCAGCAGCACGGTCTGCTCGCGGTCGGTACCGGCCACCGCAGCAATGATCTGCTTGACCGACTCGACGTCGGTGCGCAGTACTTCCTGGTCGTTGACGAAGTAGCGGCCGTCGGCGTTGATCAGCACGCTGAGCGAACGCGGCGGCTCGTTGGTCTGCTGGTCGCTGGCAGTCGGCAGCTGCACCTGCAGCGTCGAGCGCGCATCGAACGTGGTGGTGACCACGAAGAAGATGATCAGGACCAGGATGACGTCGATCAGCGGAACCAGATCGATATGCGGCTCATCCTGGGATCGGTCGTTGCCGATGCGCATCGATCAGGCCTTGGCCGTGGCAGGTGCGGCGGCACGCGGCGCCGGCGCGCCGTTCATCACGCCCGGGCGGCCGTCCAGCGTGTCCAGCAGGGCGCTGGCTTCCTGTTCCATCTCCACCACGTAGCCGTGGATGCGGCCCTTGAAGAGGCGATGGAACATCAGCGCCGGGATGGCCACGATCATGCCGGTGGCGGTGCACACCAGCGCCTTGCCGATGCCGCCGGCCAGCTGGTTCACATCACCGACGCCGTGGTCGAGGATGCCCAGGAACATCTGGATCATGCCAATGACCGTGCCGAGCAGGCCCAGCAGCGGGCCGGCCGAGGCGATGGTGCCCAGCGCGTTGAGGAAACGCTCCATGCGGTGGACCAGGTGGCGGCCGGTGTCTTCGATGCGCTCGCGGATCTGGTCGCGCGGGCGGTTGCGAACTTCCAGCGCCGCGGCCAGCAGCGCGCCCAGCGGCGAGTTCGCCCGCAGGGTCTGCAGGTGGGCCGGGTCGAGCTTGCCGCGGGCAGCCCAGTTGCGCACTTCCTGGCCGAGGCCAGGCGGCAGCACCTCATTGCGCCGCAGGGACCAGAAACGCTCCAGGACGATCGCCAAAGCCAGTACGCCCAACAGCAGCAGCGGCACCATCGGCCAGCCACCGGCCTTGACCAGTTCCCACACGTTTCAACCCTCCGGCCCAACGGCCGCTTGTTCGATCGGCGATAGGATAGCAGCCGACCGCGCCCGCTCAGCGGCATCCCACCACCGGGCCGCGTGGATACGCTGTTCACGCACCTGCAGCCCTTGTGCGCCAAGCCATACGCGGATCGCGCCGGCGTCGGCCGTGGCCAGCACCTCGGCGCCCACGGCCCGCCAGCGCAGGACTACGTCACGTTTCGGGTGGCCGAAGCGGTTCTGGTGGCCGGCCGAGACCAGCGCCAGCCGGGGCGACACGGCCGCCACCCAGGCCGCCGTCGAGCTGCCGCCACTGCCATGGTGCGGCACCAGCACCACGTCGGCGCGCACGGCCGCCGCCTGCGCCTGCAGCAGCTGCTGTTCGGCCCGGGCGCCGATGTCGCCGGGCAGGAGCACGACCCCGTGGGCACCGGCCACCCGCAGCACGCAGCTGGCCTCGTTGTCGCGTTCGCTGCCATCGGCCGACGGATGCAGCACCTGGAAATCCACCCCGTCCCACTGCCAGCGCAGACCCTTCATGCAGGGCTGCGCGCCCTCGACCTTGCTGCCCGGCGGGGCCAGAACCTGCAGCTGCGGCAGCGCCCGGCGCAGGGCCGGCAGAGCGCCCGCATGGTCGAGGTGGTCGTGGCTGAGCAGCAGGTGCGCTGGCGGCGCCTGCCCCAGCGCGCGCACCGCCGGCAGCAGCACCCGCTCGCGGCCCTCCC
>NZ_JAMOKY010000059.1:0-13125 GCF_024499815.1 Stenotrophomonas testudinis
CCCCAGATTTTGCACGCAGAAGACGGCATACCAGATTAATCGGTACGTCTCGTGGGCTCGGATTTGTGTATAAGAGACAGGCTCTACAGAAAGCCAAAAGCAGCCGAGCATGGCTCGGCTCTACAGCTTCCGCCGCGCAGCGGGTTACGGCGCCAGTTCCACCCGGTTGCGGCCGTTGCCCTTGGCCCGGTACAGCGCGGCGTCGGCACGGGCCAGGGTCTGGTCGGTGGTTTCGCCGGCCTGGTACTGGGCCACGCCGATGCTGACCGTCACCGGGAAGCCCAGCGGCAGGTCAGCCACGGCCATGCGCAGGAACTCGCACTGCAGTTCGGCGGTGCGCAGGTCCACGTCCGGCATCAGCGCCACAAATTCCTCGCCGCCATAGCGCGCGGCCATGCCGCGGCCGGAGAAATGCGAGCGCAGCAGCGCGCCCAGCTCGGCCAGCACCCGGTCGCCGGTGGCATGGCCCTGGAAATCATTGATGTGCTTGAAGTGGTCGATGTCGACCAAGGCCACGCAGGTCTGCCGCGGCTGGCCATCGGCGCTGGTCACTGCGTCCTGCAGGGCGGCGGCCATCGCGCGCCGGTTCGGCAGGCCGGTCAGCGCGTCGGTGCGGCTCTGTTCGGTCAGGTCGGCGTTCTGCGCCAGCAGCACGTCGTGGTACTCGGACAGCAGGCGCTCGTAATCGTCGCGCTGCATCATGTGGCTCTGGATATCCCGTGCGAAGCGGCGCAGTTCCATTACCAGCATGACCTGGCGCGACAGCGCGGCCAGTGCCTCGGCCTGGCTGGCATCCAGGTACTGGGGCTCAGGATCGAACACGCACAACGTGCCCAACGGCTGACCATCGCTGCTGATCAGTGGCGCACCGGCATAGAAGCGCACATGCGGATCGCCGGTGACCAGTGGGTTATCGTGGAAACGGACGTCATGCTGCGCATCCTCCACCACCATGACCTCTTGCGGTTTCAGGATCGCGTGCCCGCACATCGAATCGTCACGCGGCAGCTCGACCGCCGAGGTTCCGTTGATCGACTTGAACCACTGTCGTTCAACATCGATCAGGGTGACCGCAGCCATGCTCGTGCCACACACGGCCTTGGCGATGACCACCAGGTCATCGAAGGATTTTTCGCGCTCCGAATCCAGGATGTGATAGCGGCGCAGCGCTTCCAGGCGTTGGGATTCATCAGTCGGCTTGTCGGGCTTGATCATGCAGCGTCACGTTCCGGCAGGTCATTGCCGAGTCTAGCGGATGATGCGGCCCGACAGTCGAGGGCAGGCTCGGCGCTACAGGCTTCGTTACCAGTCCTGATGCTTGGGGAGCAGCCCGCGCAGTTCCTGCTCGGTCAGGTTGCGCCACTGGCCCGGCTTCAGCGCACCGATCTTGATGTTGTCGATGCGCACGCGGCGCAGCTGGGTGACGCGATAATCGAACGCGGCGGCCATCAGGCGGATCTGCCGGTTCAGGCCCTGCTCGAGGGTGATGCGGAAGCCGAACTTGGCGATGCGCGAGGTGCGGCACGGCAGGGTCATCTGGTCGTGGACACGCACGCCGCGGGCCATGCCGCGCAGGAATTCATCGGTGACCGGCTTGTTGACCGCCACCAGATACTCCTTCTGGTGGCCGTTCTCGGCACGCAGGATCTGGTTGACGATGTCGCCGTTGCTGGTCATCAGGATCAGGCCCTCGGAATCCTTGTCCAGGCGGCCGATCGGGAAGATGCGCTGCTCGTGGCCGACGAAGTCGACGATGTTGCCCTTGACCGAGCTTTCGGTGGTGCAGGTCACGCCCACCGGCTTGTTCAGCACGATGTAGACGTGGCGGCGGGCGCCGGGCTTGCGGGCCACGCGCACCTGCAGCGGCTGGCCGTCGACCAGCACGGTGTCACCTTCGCCGACCACGGCGCCGGTACCGCCGGGGTGGCCGTTGACGGTGACCCGGCGGGCGGCGATCAGGCGATCGGCCTCGCGGCGGGAACAGAAGCCGGTTTCGGCGATGTATTTGTTGAGTCGGGTGGTCATGGCCCCATTATCGGCCATCGCCGCCCCGCCCGGGTCACGCCGGCAGCAATGGATCGACGGTTTCGCCGTCAAAGACCCGGTTGCGACCGCTGCGCTTGGCCACGTACATGGCATGGTCGGCCCGCCGCAGCAGCGCGGCCAGGTCGTCCTCGCCCGGTCGCCACTGCGCCAGGCCGATGCTGGCGGTCACTTCCAGGCCCGGCACCTGAAGGTGCCGGCACAGCTCGGTGATGCGCTGGCGGAGCTGCTCCAGGCGGGTGGCGGCAAGCTCACGCGGCATGCCCGGCAGCAGCAGCAGGAACTCCTCCCCGCCCATGCGCACCACCTCGTCCTGGTGGCGCACGGCCGCACGCAGGGCCTGGGCCACGGCCACCAGCACCTGGTCCCCGACCGCATGGCCGTGGCGATCGTTGATGTCCTTGAACAGATCGATGTCGAGGAAGCCGATGACCAGCGTGCCGCCCTCGCGCTGCACCCGCTGCAGCTGCTGGTCCAGCTGCTGCAGGCCGGCGCGGCGGTTGGGCAGGCCGGTCAGCATGTCGGTCTCGGCCAACTGGCGCATCTCGTCGCGCTGCTGGCGCAGCCGGCCCAGCCGCTGGTTGAGCGCGTAGGCGGCCATCATCAGCAGCCAGGTGACGGCCAGCTGCAGCGCCTCCACCCGGTATTCGAACAGCCACTGCGCGCGGGTCGCATCAGCTACCACCAGTACCAGCATGGGCGACAGCGAGGCCAGCCCGGCCACGGCCCAGGCATCGCCGCGCACGCGCGCCCACACGCCCATGGCCAGCGACAGCAGGCAACCGCCGATGAAGCAGGCCTGCAGCACGCGCGCGACCACCGCCAGGCTCTCCCGCTGCAGCCAGGGCACAAGCACGGCCACGCCCATCAGGCCCCACAGCAGCAGCTGCTGGGCCAGGCGCGAACGCGGCAGCACGCGGTCACCGCCATTGAGCCGCCACAGCGCGGGCAGCACCAATGCCAAGGTCGCCGCCGTCAGCGACAGCAGCCACCAGGGACCGCGATCGCCGATCGGCAGCCACGGTTCGGGGTAGCCACTGAGGCCGCCGAGGATGGACTGCCACAGCACCAGCACCACGGTGGCGACGATATAGAACAGGAACGTGCGGTCACGCGTGGTCAGGAAGGCCATCAGCGCCGACAGCGCCAGGGCGATGGCCACGGCGATGCAGGCTGCGCGCACCAGCAGGCGCGCGGTGTCGTTCTGCTGCACGGGACTGGGCGCACCGAGCAGCAGCGTCGGCACCCAGCGCGCCTTCAACGGCCTCTGCCAGGACACCACGAACGGCTCATGGCTGCCGGCCGGCGGAACCGCGACCATGCCGATGCCGGCGCGGAAGCGCGAATCGCGGGTGCGCGCGTCGTGCATGTTGCCGCAGATCTCGCGGTCGCCATGCTTGAGGCGCACTTCGCCAGCGAACACGTTGAACACATCCAGCGCCTGCGGCTCGCCGGACCAGCCTTCGGGTGGCGCTTCGACGGTGACCTGCTGGCGGTCGCCGGACAGCATCTGCGGCGTACAGGCGCGATGCGGGGTGGGCTCATCGGTGGCGACGCCGACCAGCAGGTAATCGCGGCCGTTTTCGACCGTTCGCGCATGGCCGAGCCATGGCGCGGCGAGCACCATCAGCAGCGCGACCAGCACCGCCCCCGTTCCGTAACGCCACTGCCTGCCGACCACGCTACATCCTGCTTCTGCTTACGCCCGCGCCCGCTGCGCGTCGCCCCTGGCGGGCATTATCGCAGCGGAATGAGCCAGGAATGTGTAGGCCAATGGTGGTAGCACGGCAGGGCTTGCAGCCCTGCACCTGCCGAAGCCAGAGCCGAAGCAACAGCAAAAGTTGGCTATCGGTGGGTTGGCGGCGTGGGGGTCGCGCCATCCATTGCGCCCCCCCCCCTCTCAACCGGACCCACCCCGCCTTCGACAGTTCTCCGCGATCTGTCGGAGCACGGGGTCGGATCCCGTTGCTGTGCAACGGGCTCTCACCCCAGACTTATTTCGATATCGGACACATGTGTCGACCAAGGTCGACACCTACCAGCAGTACACGGGATTTGTCAGAGGCGGGGCGGTGTGGGTGAGCAGGACCGTTGGCGCCATGGATGGCGCCATCGAGCCCCCATGGACGGGTTTACGGCGTGTCCTGCCCATCCACACCGCCCCGCCATCCCACGGAATGCCGCTGTTGCTGTTGCTTCGGCCGTTGCCGTTGCATTGAGCAGGTGCAGGGCTGCAAGCCCTGCCGAAAACCCCCTACCCCGTCGGGCCCTGGGTGCCGACCAGCCGCACTGGCCGCTGGTTGGCCAGCGTCAACCGCTCCAGTGGCTGCGGCCGCTCGATCGCATAGCCCTGCAGCCCCTCCACCCCCATGTCGGCCAGCGTCTGTGCCACCTCGGCCGTCTCCACCCACTCGGCCACCACTTCCATCTGCAGCTCGCGCCCCAGCTCGCTGATCGCCCGCACCGTCGCCCGGCTCACCGCATCGGTGTCCATGTCCCGCACGAACGCGCCGTCGATCTTCAGGATGTCCGCCGGCAGCTGCCGCAGATACCCGAACGAGGACAGGCCCGAGCCGAAGTCATCCAGCGCCATCCGGCAACCCCGCGCCTTCACCGCGTCGATGAACGCCCGCGCCTGGGTCAGGTTGCTGATCGCCGCCGTCTCGGTCACTTCGAAACAGAGCTTGGCCGCCAACGCAGGGTTGCGCTCCAGCAGGTCGCAGACGAAGGCCAGGAAGCTCGGCTCGGCGATCGACTGCGCCGACACATTGACGTTGCACAGGCCCAGCTGGCGTACATGCGCCGGGCATACCTGCAGGTGGCGGAACAACAGGCCGAGCACATGGCGGTCCAGCGCCACGGCCATGCCATAGCGCTCCACCGCCGGCATGAACTGGCCCGGCAGGTGCAGCGCGCCGTCGGCATCGCGCATGCGCACCAGCACCTCGTAATGAAGGTAGCCGGGATCGCCGACCTTGGCGATGCGCTGGGCATACAGCAGCATGCGGTTCTCGGCCATCGCCCGGCTCACCCGCTGCAGGCGTTCGGCCTCGTGGCGGCGTTCGTCCAGCGCGAGGCGGTCCTCGTTGAAACAGTGCACGCGGTTGCGGCCGGCCTGCTTGGCTGCATAGCAGGCGCTGTCGGCGGCACTCATCAGCCAGTTCACGTCGGGCGCATCGGCGGTCACCTCCACCACGCCGATGCTGCAGCTCAGCTGTGGGCTGCCCTCGCTGATCGGGAACGTGGCCTGCCCCAGGTTGCGGACCAGGCGCTGCAGCACGCGCTTGGCCTCATCCTGGCTGGCCCGGCCTAGGAACACCGCGAATTCGTCGGCGCCCAGCCGCCCCACCCAGTCACCGTCGCGCACCGCGCCGACCAGGTATTCGGCAAAACCGCGCAGCATCTGGTCACCCGCGGCGTGGCCGAAGCTGTCGTTGACCAGCTTGAAGTGGTCCAGGTTGATGTAGCACAGCGAATGCGTGCCGCCCTCCGAGCGGACCTGCAGCAACGCGCGTTCCAGCAGCCGCTCGATCTCGCGGCGGTTGATCAGTCCGGTTAGCGGATCGTGGCTGGCGTGGTGCTCGATCTCGCGGGCCAGCGCATGGTTCTGGCTGACATCCTCGATGATGGAGAACACCGACAGCCGGCCGCCGGCATTGCGCACGGCGGTGCCGCTCCAGCGGCCCCAGACCAGGCTGCCGTCACGGCGGCGGAAGCGCAGTTCGCCCGGCCGCAGCTGGCGATCCCAGTCGATGCGGCCGTCAGTGTCCAGCACCAGCTCACCATCCATCAGCAGGTCGCCGAGCGCCATCTGCTGCAGGACATCGCGGCGGTAGTCGAGGATGTCCGCCATGGCCTGGTTGGCCTCCATCACCCGCCCGGCCGCATCCAGCTTCAGCATGCCCACGTTGGCCTGGTAGAAGGCCGCGCGGAAGCGGCTTTCGTGCTCGGTCAGGTCCGTGCCGACCCGGCGCGCCAGGGCTATCGCCATCAGGGTGATGACCAGTACCGAGAAGCCGCCGACGATGAGGGTGGCGATGCGCACCGTATGTGCCATGCGCAGCAGGGCCTGGGAAAATGCTTCGGCCTGCGATTGCAGCTGCAGGTCCACGTCGTGCACGCGCTGCATGTAGTGGTCGCGCACGCGGGGCTGCTGCAGTGATTGCGGCGGCACCTTGTCCAGTTCGTCGATCAGCGCCTGCATGGCCAGCAGGTGCGTGTCGGTCTGCCGCCACAACCGGGTGGCTTCACTGAACTCGCCGAGGTCACGTGCGTAACGGAACGAGAAAATCAACCGCGAGACGTCCTCGCGTGCGTTGCCGCCGCGCAGGAAGCCCTCGCGCGCCTTCGCCAGGTCCGGCTCGGGCTGTTCCAGGGCCAAGCGCGCATGCAGATCGCCCAGCGGCACCTGCAGGGCGCGCCGGGCGTCGTTCAGATCATGCGCATCTCCGCGTGCCAGATAGCGGCTGAGCGCGGCGGTGGCATCCTGCTGGCCACGCGACCAGTGCCCCTGGCCCGCAATCCAGGCGGTGGACGCCGCCTGCAGTTCCTGGATCAACGCGGACAGGCCGACCAGTCCGATCGCCGTGCCCGTCAGAAGTACGAACCGCACCCACAGACCACGGGTCATTGGTACCCGCCGCCGATGCTGCTCCTTGCCTCTACCCATCCCGGATCCCCCCGAATGTGCGGTGACAGCCTCCTTGTCCAACTATGCCAGCCTATGGCCGCCCCTGTGTGGACCATGCGAAGCCGGACCACGAAAAAGGAGTATGGAGGGGACTGAATCGATTCAATCCACTCCACACCCCTCGTTGTGGCCCTGAACGGACAACGCCAGCCCGGGGCTGGCGTTGTTCAGGCACTTCGCGGTGGATCAGTAGCTGCGCGGGCCGCGCGGCTTGAAGCCGTCACGACGCGGCGGACGGCTGTCGCGGTCACCGCCGCGGTCGCCACCCGGACCACCGTGGCCACCCGGGCCGCCCGGACCACTACGGCGCGGACCACCCGGACCACGCTTGTCGAAGCGCGGCTTGAACGGACGCGGTGCCGGGTTGGTGTCTTCACCCGGGGCCAGCGCACGCATCTGCAGCTGCTGGCCGGACACCCACACCTTCTGCAGGTGCGAGAGCACGTCCTGCGGCATCTGCGCCGGCAGGTCCAGCAGCGAGAAGTCGTCGTGGATGTCGATGCGGCCGATGAAACGGCTTTCCAGGCCGGCTTCGTTGGCGATGGCGCCGACGATGTTGGCCGGCTTCACGCCGTGCTGGTGGCCGACCGAGATGCGGTAGGTCTCCATGCCCTGCTCCGGCGCACCGCGCGGCGGCACGTCACGACGCGGACGCTGCTCGAAGCCACCCTCACCGTCTTCACGGCGCGGGCCACGCTCGAAGCGTGGGCCACGCTCGTTGCGGTCGAAGCGATCACCACGCTCCGGACGGTCGCCACGGTCGAAACGCTCACGCGGCGCACGCTCCTCACGCGGGGCGCGCACCGGCGGCTGCAGCAGGAACGGAGTATCGCCCTGCAGCATCTTGGCCAAGGCAGCAGCCACTTCGATGGCCGGCACGTTCTGCTCGTTCTCGAAGCGTTCCAGCAGCTGGCGGTAGAAGTCCAGGCCGCCGGCACCGAGGGTTTCGCTGATGCGCGAGGTGAACTTGTTGATGCGGGTGTCGTTGACCGCTTCCACGCTCGGCAGCTGCATTTCTTCGATCGGCTGGCGGGTGGCGCGCTCGATCTGGCGCAGCATGCCCTTCTCGCGCGGGGTGGCGAACAGGATCGCCTCGCCGCTGCGGCCGGCACGGCCGGTACGGCCGATGCGGTGCACGTAGCTTTCGGTGTCGTACGGGATGTCGTAGTTCAGCACGTGGCTGATGCGCTCCACGTCCAGGCCACGGGCGGCCACGTCGGTGGCAACCAGGATGTCCAGCTTGCCTTCCTTCAGCATGGCGATGGTGCGCTCACGCTGGGCCTGCTGCATGTCGCCGTTGATGGCGGCAGCGGCCAGGCCACGGGCCTGCAGCTTGCCGGCCAGTTCCTCGGTGCCGGCCTTGGTGCGGGCGAAGATGATCATCGCGTCGAACGGCTCGACTTCAAGGATGCGGGTCAGCGCGTCCAGCTTGTGCATGCCGCTCACCCACCAGTAACGCTGGCGGATGTTGGCCGAGGTGGTGGTCTTGGCCTGGATGGTGACTTCGACCGGATCCTGCAGGTAGGTCTGGGCGATGCGACGGATCTGCGGCGGCATGGTGGCCGAGAACAGGGCCACCTGGCGCTGCTCCGGCAGCTTCTTCAGCACGGCTTCGACGTCGTCGATGAAGCCCATGCGCAGCATTTCATCGGCTTCGTCCAGCACCAGGGTCTTCAGCTCGGACAGGTCCAGGGTGCTGCGGTCCAGGTGGTCGATCACGCGGCCGGGGGTACCGACCACGATGTGCACGCCGCGGCGCAGGGCCGACAGCTGCTGGCCGTAGGGCTGGCCGCCGTACACCGGCAGCACGCGGAAGCCGGGGATCTTCGACGAATAGGACTGGAAGGCCTCGGCCACCTGGATGGCCAGCTCGCGGGTCGGCGCCAGGATCAGGGCCTGGGGCTTGATCTGCTGAAGGTCGATGTTGGACAGTACCGGCAGGGCGAAAGCCGCCGTCTTGCCGGTACCGGTCTGCGCCTGGCCCAGTACGTCGCGGCCTTCCAGCATCGCCGGGATGGTGGCGGCCTGGATCGGCGACGGGGTTTCATAGCCGATGGCGGTGACGGCCTGCATCACGGGCTCGGACAGGCCGAGCTGCGCGAACTGCAGTGGCGCTTGGGAATCTTGGGACATGGGGAACTCCAAAGGCACGGCCATCTGCATGGCAGTGCGATAAAAAAGGGATGGTCCGCGCTTTGGGCGCCCTTCTTATCGCGTGCCCTGGCGCTGCTCGGTCGGAGGAGATTTCACTCACTCAGAGCGGAATGATACCGCACTCTCCCTGAACCATGCGTACAGGAAACCATTCGCATCCCCTTCCGGGTCGCGCTGGCGCACAATACGCGCCCTTCCCGCCCGCTTACCAAGGATACCCCACCATGCAGATCCTCGAATTCGACCTCGACGGCGAGTACGTTGAACTCAAGCAGCTGCTCAAGCTGGCCGACCTCGTCACCAGCGGCGGCGAGGCCAAGATGGTCATCAGCGAAGGCCAGGTGCTGGTCGATGGCGAGGTCGAGCTGCGCAAGGCCTGCAAGATCCGCGCAGGCCAGGTGGTTGAATTCGCCGACAGCCAGATCCGGGTGCTGGCCGCCGGCTGATCCAGGCGGGCCCAGCCGGTTCAGGCCACCCGCTGGGTCAGGTGCGCGGCGATCAGCTGCCGGAACGGCGCCACGCCCTGCGCCACCCGTAGCCCGGCCGCGCGCAGCAGGCGCGCCGGCCGGCGGTCGTCCGTATACAGGCTGGCAATGGCGTTGGTGGCCTCGTACAGCGGCCGCGACGCCAGCCGATGGCCGCGCTGGTAGCGGCCCAGCATGTCGGTCGCGGCGATGTCCTCGCCCCTCCGCTGCTGCGCCAGAATGCCCTGCGCCAGCCGTTGCGCACCGGCCAGGCCCAGGTTGAAGCCATGCGCGGTGACCGGGTGCATGCCCACCGCGGCATCGCCGATCAGCGCCGAACGCTCGCCGACAAACTGGTGCGCGTACACCCCCACCAGCGGATACGCCTTGGGCGTGGCCACTGGCTGCATCTGCCCCAGGCGATGCTCGAAGCTTGCGGTGATGGCCTCGCCAAAGCCCACCTCGTCCATCGCCAGCAGCTCCTCGATCTGCCGCGGCGGCAGGGTGATGACCGCCGAGGCCTGGCCCTCATTGAGCGGCAGCAGCGCCATCGTGCGGCCATAGCCGAACCATTCCCACGCCGCGTGATGGTGGTCGCGCTCGACCTGCATGCGGCAGACCAGCATCGACTTGCCGAAGTCGCGCATCTGCGCGCCGATGCCGAGCATGCGGCGGGTCGCCGAGAAGCGGCTGTCGGCGGCGACCAGCAGGCGGGCATGCAGTTCGCTGTCGTCATCCAGCGTGACCACGTGGCCCTGGGCGTCGGCCTGCACGGCCAGCACCTTGCGGCCATCGAACAGTTCCAGCCCGGCCTGGCCCTGCACCGCCTCCCAGGCGGCACGGCGGATCAGGTGATTGGGTACCAGCCAGCCGAGCGGCTGGCCATCGCGCTGGCCACTGGCGAAGGTCAGCGCGAACGGCGAGCCGCCGTTCAACACCCGCGCGTCGCGCAGCTCGGCAATTTCGGCTTCGGGCAGGCGCTGCCACAGGCCCAGCTGTTCCAGGCTCTGTCGAGACGCATGGGTCAGGGCAATCTCGCGGCCATCGAAAGCCGCCCGGGCCAGCGCCTGGCGTGGCTGCGCCTCGACCAGGCCGACCTGCATTCCACTGCCGGCCAGCGCACGCGCAAAGCACAGGCCCGCAGGGCCCGCACCGACCACTACCACGTCCATCCTGCGCATCCGCGCCTCCTGCCGTTGATTCCAGTCGCGCCCAGCATAGCGCCAGGCGCATGACCGGCCTTGATCTGGATCAGGCCCGCGCCTGCCTCAGAGCAGTGCGAACACCAGCTTGAAGATCGCCACGATCGAGACCACCCAGACCAGGCTGCGCACGTAGGGCACGCCGGCCGCGTACAGCGGCAGGTAGACCACCCGCGCCCAGAAATAGACCTGCGCGGCCAGCACCGTGGTCTCGTTGCTGCGCCCGGCCACCACCACCGCGATCGCGGCGGCAGCGAAGAACGGGAAGGTTTCGAAGAAGTTGGCCTGCGCCCGCTTCAGCCTTCCCGCCAGCGGGCTCAATGGCACGTCGGGCGCATCGCGCGCCGACGCGTTCCACTTCATCCCGCGTTCGTGGGTGACCACGGCAGACGCGGCGAAGATGTACACAAAGCCGAGCAACATCGCCCAGGCCAGCAGGGTCAGCTCAGTGGCCATCGAGGTTCTCCGTCAGGGTGCGGACGCGCGCAGGCTGTAGCCGGCCAAGCGCCAGGTCTTGTCCTCGTCGAAACGGAACGAGACCAGTTCGCGCACCGGCTGCGCGCTGTTGGCGAAGCGGGTCGGGAAACTGACATTGATGTACAGGCCTTCCGGCACGGCGGCACCAGCGGCGTACTTGACCCGGGTGATGGTCGGCTGGCCGCGGCCGTTCATGGTGCCAAGGCGGGTGCGATCGGCGGCCAGCTGGCTGACGAACGCCGCCTTGGGCACCGCGCGGCGGGCCACGGCCGAGGCACCGTCCCACAGCTCACCGGCACGGTTGCTGTCCACCAGCTGCGCGGCCTTCAGTGCCGCAGCGCTCATGTCCGCATCCTGCTTCTGCACCTGTGCCTGCTGCGCAGCGGTCAGGGCCGGGGCCGCCGGTGCGGCAGTGGCCGGCTTGGCAGCCGCCGGGGTCGCCTGCGCCGGGCGTGAGGGGGACGGTGCGGGCGTGGCCGGTGCCGGGGCTTGCGCCAGCGCGGTCAACGGCAGCAGGGACAACAGCAGGAACTTCGGCAAACGCACGCGCTTCATGGACACCGCCGGTTCAAGGGTAAGAACCGCAGTCTACTTCAGCCCGGTGAGTACGCCGTCAGCGCGCGGGGGCGCTGGCTTCCACGGCCGCGGCATCGCCCTGCGCGGCCGGCGCGGCGCCATCGGCGGCCGGTTGTTCGGCTACCGGCGGCTTCTCCGGCGGGGCCGGCGGCATGGTCGCCACATCGATCTCCGACAGCGGGCTCTCTTCCGGGCACACCTCATCGGGGAAGCCAAAGCGCTGCTTCAGCGCCTGGCCGCAGCTGTTGATCGATTCCATGTCCGCGCCTTCGCGCTTGCACTGCTGGTCGAAGGCCACCAGGAACGCATCCTTTCGCTGCACGAAATCATCGCCACAGGCACGCATCTGCTTGATCCGCTCCAGATCGTCCTGCACCGCGTTGGTCCCGTCCAAGCCGTACTGGCGCAGCTCGTCGGGGGTAAGAAGGCGCAGGCTGCGGTTGGGCACGGTCATCATCAGGTCGGCCACGCCCACCGCCACGCCGTTGCGCTGCAGGTAATCCTTCACATTGTCGTAGACCTCGTGCAGCTCGCGGTTGAGCTCGGCGCGCGAGGTGGCCTTGGAACTGATGCGCATCATGCGATGGATGCCGACCTTGCCCGACAGCAGCCGGTTGTCGCCGGCCGCGAGCACGAACACACAGGCGCTGTGGCAGATGGAACCCTCGCGCACCCAGATGGTCCAGCCCGACTCACCGATGCTGTCGCCGGCCACGATGGCCGATTCAACCTGGCCGCCGCTGGAATCGAGATCGAGGATGCGCTTGTGGATCTTCAGCGCATCGGCCACCACCGCCAGCCGCCACATCATTTCGGCGAAGCCTGGATTGATCTTGCCGTGGTAGCGCACGCGCAGCAGCCCGCGCTCGGCACAGGGCTGCATGGCCTGCTCGATCTGCTCGCGCTGCAGGCCTTCCAGTTCAACGCCGTCCCCGCCATCGACGGCGTAGTCGGTACCGCAGCTGATCCAGGCCTGGCCGTTTTCCAGCTGCGCCTGCGGCCACGCCCGATCCGCCCGGCTGCGCGGCGGCGCCACCGGCGGAGGCGGTGCGTCAGCCGCATTGATCGACACCATGTTCTCGCCATCGCTGGCCGGCGCCCGCGTCGCCTTGTCGGCGGCAGTGACGTTGCCAGGGTTCTCCAGCTGGCTGCAGCCCGCAAGGGCCAGGCACAACAGGGGCAACCAGCGGAATCTGACGGACATCGGGCAACCGGGCTTCATGGGAACAAGGCCCCAGTCTACCCGCCCCTGCCGCGCATTCAGCGCGCGCCACTGAACCCCTTCTGACCCAGGGGGGAAAGCGTGCCGACCAACGGTCGGCACCTACCAAGGGCAAAGCAAAAGCGTGTCCACAGCAGCGTTCGCCCCCAAGGGGTCAGAGCCGTTTTCCAACGGAAAACGGATCCGACCCCGAGCCCACCAAAAGCCGCGACCAACTGTCAGAGGCGGGGGGGGGGGGGGGGGGGGGGGGGGGGGGGGGGGGGGGGGGGGGGGGGGGGGGGGGGGGGGGGGGGGGGG